>CATNCV010000069.1 GCA_950096965.1 uncultured Clostridiaceae bacterium
TATATAGAAAGACAGAATGTTTTTTTATTTAGGTTGTTTAAAGAATTAAGAGGTTTAAAGAGAAAAAATATATTAAATATTATTAGTATATCAGAAGATGAATTATGGAATAGTGTATTACCACAAGTATTTCAAGACAAAAATAAAATACAATTATTAAAAAAGCTATATAGGGAAAATAGTGAAGTAATATATAATATAGATATTAGTATTTTAAATGAGAAATATATCTATACTTTAGGTGAAGAAAAAATAAATGTGATATCTTGTTATCCTAAATTTCAAAATCAAATATTAAGCCTAGATGACAAAAAATATCAAATATTTAGCAATTGCTTAAATTACTATCTCGCAAACAATGAAACAGATAATTGGGAAGAAATTGCTACCATTTTATTAGATAATATAAGTTCTAGCGATTATGAAGAATTTATTTTAAATATAAAAATTAGTGAAGTAGATATAGATAGATTAGTAAAAGTATTTCAAAATAAAAATGATTATAATTTAAAAAATAGTTCTGATTTAGAAAATTATGAAGTAATAAAGAAAAAGAAGCTAGATAGAATAATACAAAATTCAGAAGATATAGAAGAAATAAAAGGAGCAGTACTACAGAAATTATTTGGGCAGAGTATAGAATATTCAAAAGAAATAATTAAAATATTTGGGGAAGATATACAGAACTTACATGATTGCGATGAAAAAGACTTTGTTATTTGCTTAATAGAAATAATGAATTTAAATAGTATTGATACTTTGAAAGAAGTATACAAAAATTGCGACGAAATTGGCTTAATAGATAAAACGTTTATGAAAGATTCTTTGAAAGAAGAATATTTTAGAGAATATAAAGAAACCTTATACACACCAAGTGAAAAACAGAAAATTGTGAATAATCAAATAGATACCAATAATTTTCTTGAAAACGAATTCGAAGGTTTAGAAGTATATAATGCAGGCACAGATTTTTGTATGTTAATATCGTCGATTTTATCAATGGAAAATATAAATTATAAACAAGGTTGGAATAGACCAAAGCTAGATCCAAATTACTTTTGTACAAGCTATATAAGAAATGACATGCTTGGAATTATAGGTCATGGAGATATAGTTTATGGATTTAATAATTTGCAAAGTGATTCACTTATTAAATCAGGGACTACAGATATTGGATCTAGAAGTAATATAAAAGATCCTACTATGTGGGTAACGACAGAGAAATATTGTACACCTAATTCTCAAATAAACCAAACAGAACACTATAATGAGATGGATTTTTATAGAAAACCAAAAGCACAAAAGCAACAACCAAATTATATAGTAGCATTTAGAAAAGATAAAAAAGTAATTAATTATGAAAAAATTATTCAAGCTTATAGTGATTGGCAAGGAAAACTTCCAATAGTTATAGTAGATATTGATGAATGTTTAGAAAAAGAAAAAGAAGAAATTAATAAAATGTTAATTCAATATGATGAAAGCAAAGATATAAATGTTGGAAAAAGTCTTTTTCAAAAAATAAAAAATAATAAGAATACTATTTTGGCACACTGTAAATATGATGAACCAATTAGAATAGATATTGAAGCAATCGAACAACAATTAAAACCAGAAGAAGAAATACAAAGATATTTTGGAATAAACCAAAAAGAATTGGAACAGATATTAGGAGTACCAATAAATTATAATACAAGGTATGATTTAGCTAAACTTATAGCTATTAGGGGAAAGGAAATATTAACTTCAACACAAAAACAGAATAGTAAAACATATCAACTATATCAGGAAAGTATAGAATATATTTCAAATAAATTAGCAGAAGAGTTTGTATATAACTATGAAAAACTTTCAAAGCCAGAAGAATATATAGATATATCTTTATATGTTGGACAGAAACAAATAAAAAAGATTAAAAATATGTATAATAATATTATGAAAGAATTTGAAAGATTTGGAATAGATGTTAATGAAATGGTGCAATATATTAATTATAGTGATAATTCAAAAAAAATAGATGAATCAAGTGTAAAAAAGTACTTTTTAGGCATAAATTATATAGAACCAAGTACAACACAAAATATAAGTGATAGAAATAATTTGGATAAAAGTCAAAAACTAGTTACTATGTCTGATTTACAAGAAAATTATAATAAAGTGACACCTCAAGAAAGAGAACAATATATTAATAGAATGAAAACTTTAAAAATGAAATTAAAGTCGATTGTTGCAAAAGGAGTAGAAGAAAATGAGTCAGAACAATTATGATAAGGAAAAACTAAAGAAACAAATAGCTAAAAATGTAAGAATTGCACTAAAAATTATAAAAAATAAATCTGATGGAGAAAGTAAGAAATGAATGATATAATAAGTTTTTGTGAGGTATATGATATATTACAACATTTAGACATAAAACTATATCGTAAAATTCCAAAATCATTTATAAAATTTATAGATGAAAATAGAGATAAGGAGTATAAGGTTAATATAGATTATTGCAATAGTATAAATAATCAAAACCTTCAAAGAGGTACTAGGATAATATTATCAGTTATCTATAGAGATTATCTTTGCAGTAAAGAAAAAAGAGACAAATTAATTAATAATGATAAAATAGAACTAAAAAACAAAAAAGAAATACTAAACGAAAAATATAGCGTGGATAATATATTTAAAAATAGAAAACATATTATTGAAGCAACAAAAACAGAAAATGTTTCAATGTTAAAGTATAAGAAATCTTTATTTTCTAAAATTTTGAATAAAATAGAAAAAATATTAAAAAGAAATCATAGATAGATGCATAAACGTATATAATTGTTAGTGAAATAAATCTTTATAATAAGAAGTAGAAAAAACATTAGAATAAACTATAAAATTGTTTGAAAGTTGAAATGAGATAAAAGAAAAAGTAGACTTATAAAATATGAAGTTACATAAAACTAATTGACACAATTAAAAATAAATGCTATAATCAAAACATATTAAAGGAAGGTGATTACTATGGAGAATTCTGATAATAGTGACAATAATAATTTAAGATGATTATTACAAAAATTATTTAGTGATGAAGATGAAAAGCTGTAAAGGTTACTAGTAGAGAATAAGGGTCAGCGGCTGAAAGCCCTTTTAGAAAACATACATAACTGAAACACATTGGAGCAAAATAATTTTTAAAGAGTGGAAAGAATAAA
Organism: uncultured Clostridiaceae bacterium; assembly: GCA_950096965.1. Classification (GTDB taxonomy): domain Bacteria; phylum Bacillota; class Clostridia; order TANB77; family CAG-508; genus UMGS1663. Next base: position 3,195 of record CATNCV010000069.1, read on the forward strand.
ACTTTCAATCTGGGTGGTACCGCGGATATTTATATATTCGTCCCTGCAATTTTAAGCAGTGGGCGTTTTTTTATATTCTTAGGAAAGTCATCCGCGATAGCGGTGAGTTTCCTTAGAAGATAGTTATGGAAGAATTAGATTTTCTTAGCAAAGAATGAGCTTAGAAAATATTATTCTTGTTTTTTATGAGAGAAAACGTTCAATGCTATTGAAGGAGGAATAAAAATGAAAGATTACAGAACACACTATTGTGATGAAATTAGTACAAAAGATGTTGGACAGAAGGTACGAATTGCTGGATTCGTAGAAACAATTAGAGATTTAGGAGGATTAGTATTTTTAGATATACGAGACATGTATGGGATAACACAAGTGGTTACATCAGCAGAGCATAAAGATATAGATAAAATTTCACATATCCCAATACAGTCAGTAGTTACAGTTTATGGGACTGTACGAGAAAGATCAGAAGATACAATCAACTTAAAATTAAAAACAGGTAAAGTAGAAATCTATATTGAAGAAATAAAAATATTAGGAAAAAGAACAAAAGCTTTACCATTTGAAATTTGCGGAGATACGCCAGTCAGAGAGGATTTAAGATTAAAATATAGATACCTAGATTTAAGGTCAGAAAAACTAAGAGAAAATCTAAAATTAAGAGCCAAAGTGCTTCAATTTCTAAGAGAACAAATGATAGAAAAAGATTTCTTAGAAGTTCAAACGCCAATATTAACAGCCTCTTCACCAGAAGGAGCACGTGACTATTTAGTCCCAAGTAGATTGCATAAAGGAAAATTTTATGCTCTTCCACAAGCACCACAACAATTCAAACAACTGCTAATGGTTGGAGGAATAGATAAATATTTTCAAATAGCACCATGTTTTAGAGATGAAGATGCAAGGGCAGATAGAGTACCAGGAGAATTCTATCAACTAGATATGGAAATGGCTTATAGTACACAAGAAGATGTCTTTAATGTAATGGAAAACGTAATGTATGAAACATTCAGAAAATTTTCAAAAAAGCAAATTTCGAGATATCCATTTAAGAAAATTACGTATAAAGAAGCTATGGCAAAATATGGAAGTGATAAACCAGATTTAAGAAATCCATTAGAAATAGTTGATGTAACAAATTTATTTGAAAACATCAATTTAAAAGCATTTGAAGGACAAATAGTCAGAGTAATTGCAACCTATGACGTAAAAGAGAAAACAAGAAGCTTTTTTGAAGGAATGACAGACTATGCAATAAAAGAATTGAAAGCTAAAGGTTTAGCATGGCTTAGAATTATGGATGACTTAAGCTTGCAAGGACCAATTGCTAAATTTATACCAGAAGAAGCTAAATTAGAAATTTTAAACAGAACAGGTGCAAAAGAAGGAGATTGCTTATTTTTTATTGCAGAATATCCTAAATTAGTTGATAAATTAGCAGGAGCTATTCGTGATGAATTAGGTAAAAGGCTAGATTTAATAGATAACGATAAAATAGAATTTTGTTGGATAACAGATTTTCCAATGTATGAATATGATGAAAAAGGAAAATTAACATTTTGTCATAATCCATTTTCAATGCCACAAGGAGGGTTAGAGGCATTAGAATTAGGAGATCCTTTATCAATAGTTGCATATCAATACGATTTAGTATGTAATGGAGTAGAATTGGCATCAGGAGCAGTTAGAAACCATGATCCTGAAATAATGATAAAAGCATTTGAAAAAGTAGGTTATGATAGAAAATATATTGAAGAAAAATTTACAGCAATGTTTTCAGCATTTCAATTTGGAGCACCACCTCATGCAGGAATTGCACCAGGAATAGATAGAATGTTAATGTTACTTACTGACAGTGAATCTATTAGAGAAGTCATTGCATTTCCATTAAGTGGAAAAGCAGAAGACTTAATGATGGGAGCACCTGGAATTGTTACAAATGAACAATTAAGAGAACTACATTTAAAAATAGCAGAAATATAGAAATACTATTAGACACATTTCCATTTTTGGAAAGTGCGATTAAAATGTATAAAAAAATGGGATTTTACGAAATTAAACAATACAATGATAGCACAATGAAAGAAGCAGTGTACCTAAAATTAGATTTATAGTGATTTTTTTGATGTGCTGTATTGTAATTTTACCAAAAAAAGGATATAATAAAGCCCAAAGTGTAATAGGAGATGAAAAAGTATGAAAGTAAGTAAAGAAGAAATTTTGCATATAGCAAAACTTGCAAAATTAAATTTAAAAGAAGAAGAAATAGATACATATTTACTACATTTGCAAGATATTTTAAATTTTGCCAATATAGTAAATAATGCACCAGTAGAAGGTTTAACACAAACTATAGGTGCAAACAAAAAATATAATGCATTTAGAAAAGACGAAATAATAAATTTTGAAGATAATGAGCTACTCCTAGCAAATGCACCAGAAAAAGAAAGAAATATGTTCAAAATACCAAAAGTAATACAATAGGAAGGCGTAGGGAGGATACAAATGGAAATTACAGAATTAACAGTTCACGAATTAAAAGAAAAATTAGCAAGCAAAGAAATAACAATACCTGAAATAACAAAAGCGTATATAAATAGAATACACGAAAAAGAAAAAGACATTGGAGCTTTTGTAACAGTATTAGAAGAAAATGCCATGAACAAAGCAAAAGAAATAGAAGAAAAAGTAAATAATAACGAAATAAAAGGTAATTTAGCAGGTATTCCAATAGGAATAAAAGATAATATCTGTACAAAAGGAATACATACAACATGTAGTTCAAAAATGTTAGAAAACTTTGTTTCACCTTATGATGCAACAGTAATGGAAAAAATAAATAAGGAAAACATGATTAATTTAGGAAAACTAAACATGGACGAGTTTGCAATGGGTGGTTCAACAGAATACTCAGCATTTCATATAACAAAAAATCCATGGAACTTAAATAAAGTGCCAGGAGGTTCTTCAGGAGGAAGCGCAGCAGCAGTTGCTAGCCAAATGGTACCTTGGGCACTAGGTTCAGATACAGGTGGCTCAATACGTCAGCCAGCATCTTTTTGTGGAGTAGTAGGAATGAAACCAACATATGGCTTAGTATCACGTTATGGACTAGTAGCATTTGCTTCATCATTAGACCAAATAGGACCAATAACAAAAGATGTGGAAGACTGTGCTATGCTTTTAAATGTAATAACAGGTCATGACGAAAAGGATTCAACATCAGAAAATAGGGAAAAAGTAGATTATACATTAAGCTTAAAAAATAATGTAAAAGGAATGAAAATAGGAATTCCAAAAGAATTCTATGGAGAAGGGCTTCAACCAGAAGTAAAACAAAAGTTAGAAGAAGCCATAGAAAAATACAAAGAACTAGGAGCAGAAGTAGAAGAATTTTCACTAGACATTGCAAACTATGCATTAGCAACATACTACATTATAGCATGTGCAGAAGCAAGTTCAAACTTAGGAAGATTTGATGGAATTCGCTATGGATACAGAACACCAAACTATAATGACCTAAAAGAGATATATATAAACTCAAGAAGTGAAGCATTTGGAAATGAAGTAAAAAGAAGAATAATACTAGGAACTTATGTATTATCTTCAGGATACTATGATGCATACTACAAAAAAGCTTTAGAAGTACGTACACTAGTACAATCAAAATTTGATGAAGCATTTAGCAAATATGATGTAATATTAACCCCAACAGCACCAACAACAGCATTTAACATAGGTGAAAAATCATCAAATCCACTAGAAATGTACTTAGCAGATATCTGTACAGTATCAGTAAATATAGCAGGACTTCCAGGAATATCAATTCCATGTGGAGTAGATAGAGAAGGAATGCCAATAGGAATGCAACTAATAGGGCAAAAATTCAGCGAAGAAACCCTATTAAATGCAGCATATACATTTGAGCAAGCTATAAAATTTAGAGAAAATTATAAACCAGAACTTAAAGATAAATAACACTGTGAGGACGCAACAAAACGGAATATCCATAAGTAATATACGTTAGTTGCACCAAATAAAAGACAAGAAAATAAGGAAAATATATGATAATAAAAGAAGTATTAAATGATTATAAAAATTTATATACTATTTTGCATAGAAAGATAGATGAGAAAGAAAAAAATATAAGGTATCAAGAATACTTTGTAAGAGAAGTACTAAAAAACGAGAAAAATAATAAAAGGATAAATTCAATTATAGAACTACTAATACCGTTAACAATGTTTATAATAGTAACAACAATTGCAATCCTAAATTATGAGGAAAATTTTGAAATAAAATTTTGTATAGGAATAGTATGGTTAGCAGTTACTATTATATTAGAAACAGTAATATTGATGTTAAACGTAAGAATAATAAATAAAAGAGTAAAAAATAGAGAAAAGGCGATAAAATTAAGTGAAAAAATAATACTTACTGAAAAATTTCTATTTGAATTTATTATGATAAGTACACATCTATCATATTTAATTATAAAATAGAAGTTAGGAGTCAGGAGTTAGAAGTCAGAATAGAAAACAGAAGTCAGAAGTCAAAAGTCAGAACATGAGCAATTTCTTTGAAGAATTTACTTAAATGTCTGACCTCCGACATCCGACCTCTGACCTCAAATTTTGACTGCCAACCTCTGACAGCCAATTTCCAAAAGAAGGAGGAAAAAATAGATGTCTAGAGAAGACTATGAAATAGTAATAGGACTTGAAGTACATGCAGAGCTTTCTACAAAAACAAAAATATTTTGTAGTTGCAAAAATGAATTTGGAGCGGAACCAAATACACATATTTGCCCAGTATGTATGGGAATGCCAGGTGCTCTACCAGTACTTAATGAAAAAGTTGTACAATATGCAGTAAAAGCAGGTCTTGCCACAAATTGTGAAATAGAAAAAAATAGTAAAAATGATAGAAAAAATTATTTTTACCCAGATACTCCAAAATCATACCAAATATCTCAATTTGATAAGCCACTTTGTAAAAATGGCTTTGTAGAAATAGAAGATGAAAATGGAGAAAAGAAAAAAATTGGAATAACACGTATACATATAGAAGATGATGCAGCAAAACTAAATCATAATGAATTTGGAGGAGGAAGCTTAGTAGACTTAAACAGAGCAGGAGTGCCACTAATAGAAACTGTATCAGAACCAGATATACGTAGCAGTAAAGAAGCTGAGAACTATTTAAAAAAATTAAAATCGATTTACGAATATATAGAAGTATCAGACTGTAAAATGCAAGAAGGTTCATTTAGAGCAGATATAAATCTTTCAGTAAGAAAAAGAGGAACAAGCGAGTTTGGAACACGTACAGAAATGAAAAACATGAGCTCATTTAGAAGTATAGTAAGAGCAATAGAATATGAAGCCGAAAGACAAATAGATATAATAGAAGAAGGTGGAAAAATAACACAAGAAACAAGAAGATGGGACGATGTATCAGGAAAAACATTCTCAATGAGAGATAAAGAAGACGCACAAGACTACCGTTATTTTCCAGACCCAGATTTAGTTGCAATAAAACTATCAGAAGAATACATAGAAAATATAAAAAATAACCTACCAGAGCTACCAGAAAGCAGAAAAGTAAGATATATGAGTGAATTAGGTTTATCAGAAAAAGACAGTAAACTGCTTACAGCATCAAAACACTTATCAAATATGTTTGAAGAAGCATCAGAAATATGTGGAAATCATAAGCTAGTTGCAAACTGGCTATTATCAGACATTTCAAGAATATTAAATGAAAAAGAAATAGAAGCAGACCAAATACCATTTACTGCTTTGCAATTAGCAAAAATGATTACACTAATAGAAAAAGGAACAATAAGCAGTGCAATAGCTAAAAAAGTAGTAGAAGAACTATTTGAAAATCCAAAAGATCCAGAAGAAATAATAAAAGAAAAGGGCTGGATACAGATATCAGATGAAGGAGCAATAAAAGAAGTAGTACTAAAAATAATAGAGGCGAACCCTCAGTCAGTAGCAGACTTTAAGGCTGGAAAAGACAAAGCAGTAGGTTTCTTAGTAGGTCAAGCAATGAAAGAAACAAAAGGAAAAGCAAACCCACAAATGCTTAATAAAATGTTTATAGATGAATTAAATAAATAAAGCGATTTTGGGGATGCACCTGAAAATCTCAAAGTTTTGAAAGATTTTGGACGAATCAAAAACTTTCATTAAATTAAATAAAAAAGTTGACATAATTAATAAAAGCATAGTATAATGAATATACTATAAAAAGTGGGCTGACACATTAAATCCAAGTTTTATAGGTGAACTAGAACCTTTGGTTGGCGGACAACCTAAAAAACCGAACTTTCTTATAGGACGAATGTGCCTATGGTTGGCGGACAACGAAAAAATCAGTCATTTAGGAGAAATACCATTACTGCGGTAATTTTATTTCTCCTAAGAATTTTTATATCGTAGGAATTTAATCAAACAAATTATATTAAAGGAAGTACAATATAAATCTCCTTCCTTAATAAAAAAAGCTTTTAGTTACTAAAATTATGAAATTATTATATACTATTCATAGTGAAAAGTATATAGTTTATGCATACTTTAATTCAATTCTTTTGAGACTGTATCAAATCCTATACCACAAATAAAAAATGCTACTGCAAAACTTAAAGATGTTCTAAATAGAGAAATTCCTATGTAAAATAAACTAGGCAAGCTATAAAAAGTTTCATATGTAAGTAATATCATACATGAAAGTATACAAACTATAAAAGAAAAAATAAAACCTGACTTCATTACTTTTACAACTTTTGTGTCTAAATTTTTAATTTTATCTAATAAAATATTTACAAATTTCATAAATATACCTCACTTTACTAATATCCTATAATTTTATATTAACATAAAATTATAATAAAAGCAAAGGTAATTTATGGTAGATAATGTCGTAATATGAAGATATATTTTTATTGAATTATGTAAAAGAAAATGATATAATACATATGATTTTAATTCTCCAATATTTAAAAAGTCTTTTAAATATTTACTCCATAAGTAAAAAAAATATTTAGAAAAGGATGGAAAAACGAAAATAAGATGTTATAATAAGAAAGGAGGAAAATATGCCAACAATAAGTATGTTTTATGGCATTGTAATAAGAATGTACTATGATGACCATAATCCACCTCATTTTCATGCATTCTTTGGCGAGTACGAAGCTATATTTAATTTTGAAGGTGAAAAAATAGATGGCGAAATGCCAAATTCAAAAATAAAATTAATCACAGCATGGGCATTAATACATAGAGAAGACTTAATGGCAAACTGGGAATTAGCTAAAGATAATGAAAAGTTATATAATATAAATCCTCTAAATTAAATAAAGGAGGTAATCATGATAAAAATAGTAGATGTAAAAGTGTTAGAGAATTATGAACTATTACTTACTTTTGATAATAATGTGAAGAAGATAAAAGATATGAAACCATATTTAGAAAAAGGTATATTTAAAAAATTAAAAGATGAAGAAATATTTAATAAGGTAAAAATATCTTTTGGAACTATATCATG
>CATNCV010000070.1 GCA_950096965.1 uncultured Clostridiaceae bacterium
AAATACAAGTTTAATATTTTTATTAGGAATAATATTGGGGATATTTTCTAAATGGCTAGATAATTTAAGTATTAATGATACAGTATGGTGGCAACACATATTAGGCGTTTTAGATTTAGGAAATGTATTCTCTGAATTGGGAATATGGATATTCATTGCTATTACAATTTCTGTATTTAGTAAGACACCGTTAAGAGCAAGTTTAAATGTATTCTTATTATTTATAGGAATGACAGTAAGTTATCATTTATATACAATATATGTTAGTGGTTTTAATCCAAAAAGTTATATGATGATTTGGTACACGATAACATTAATATCACCTATACTTGCATTTATTTGTTGGTATGCAAAAAGTAAAAATAAAATATCACTTATGATTAGTAGTTTGATACTGACAGTAATGTTTATATTATCTTTTAGTATAGGTATGTGGTATTTTTATTTTAAAAGTATAATTGATACAATTTTATTTATAGGAGCAATATTAGTGCTATATGTAAGTCCTAAAAATAGTGTTTATAATTTACTAATAGCATTATTATTAGCTTTTGTATTTAGAATTTTAGTATAATACAAATTACAATAAATAGGGCAAGTAATTAAATTAAAGATTACTTGCCCTATATATATATAATTGAAACACAAGACAGTAGTTTATAGGGATAAATCTTAAATGTTAATAAGCATTGCTTGTAGCAACGGACTATTTTTTATATAATAGTTCGTAAAGAAAGGAGTTAATTAAAATGCTAAAAGAAAACATTAAATCAATAAGAAAATCAAAAGGACTTTCACAAGAAGAACTTGCTATAAAATTAAATGTAGTAAGACAAACAATTTCTAAATGGGAGAAAGGATTGTCAGTTCCAGATTCAGAAATGTTAGTTGCAATATCAGAGGTTTTTGAAACACCAGTAAGCACTTTGCTAGGGGAAAATATTTCAGAATCAAAAGTAGATGATTTAAAAGCAATTTCTGAAAAATTAGAAATAATAAACTTACAACTATTACAAAGGAATAATGCCAAAAGAAAAATAATTCATTGGTTATTTATTTCATTATGTGCTATTACAATTATAACTTTCATATCTTTATATTTTTTGAATAGTCCTTATTTGAATTGGGATTATAATAATCCAGAATATGCTGTTTTAGGTGTTGCTTTTCAGTCATTTGAATGGTTATTTGTTAGGACAGCACCAATTATTTTTATTATATCAATTATTGGTATTATATTGACTCGAAAGAAAGATTGAAATTATTTTTAGCAAAAATTACGAATTTATAGTTAAAAATCTTGAATGTTAATAAGCATTGCTTGTAGCAACGGACTATTCTTTGTATAATAATTTTTGGAGAAAGGAGAAAGTAAAATATGAAAAAGTCTTTATTTAGAATTTCAGATGTATTAGAACTATGTACTGCATATATGCTTTGCTTTTTTCTAAATTTGCTTTTCGATTATGTAAAGATTATGGATTTGGATTCTTATATTCTAAAGGCATTTTTGAAAAATTTTACTGATTATCAAGAGATAATCGTTCTGATATTTACAGTTGTTGTGATTGTTTTTCATTATCAAATGTTGCACAGAAAAAAAGCAGAAATATTTTGCAAAATGCTTGTAGGAGATACTATATTTAATATCACAATTCGATATGCACTGAATTGTCTAATGATATTAATATTTGTTTGCTTTTTATCAACTTTAGCAAATGTATATTTAAAATTCAATTTAACTAGCAATTTTTACTTAACATTTATTTTTATCATATACATACTAATTAGTACAAGGGAGGTGCGAAAATATGAAAATTTTTAAGTTTATTATTTCAAAAATATTTTTGAGAAAAGCGATACTTGGTATAGGTACGATTTTGTTACTTTGTATGGCGAATTATATAACTTTTACTGCTACTCGTTCGATTTTATCAACTTTTCAAGGGTATCGAGAAACGAAATATATAAATCAAGAAGGAGTTTACACTGCTAACTTAGATCCAAATAGTCATATTGATATGGGAGTAATTAGTGAAAATGGAACACAAGCAGTATATGACTATTTGAATAATAACTTCAATTATGCGTTTTATACAGACGGGTTTATTGTATCTGTTCCCAACAGTTATGATATGAAAATATCGTTAGGCTATATGAACGAGCAGTATTATAGATTAAATGAATTTGAGCTTTCACAAGGGACAGATTTAGACTTTGATTACCAATTAGATGGGGAAATCCCTGTTTTAATAGGAAAAGGGTTAAGTAAAACATATCCTGTTGGGTCAACAATAAAAATTGATGAATTTGTTTTGGGGCGACCAGTAACTTTGAAAGTTCAGGGGATTTTGAAACAAAATACTTACCATTCTAATTATTATGCTCTAAACTCCAAGACATACTACAATTTTTCAATTCTTATTCCTGTAAATGAGGCTTTTATCAATAATGCAAATATGGATCTTAAATTAAATGGTCTTATGGATATTATAACGCTGAATACTACAAAAGAAGAAGTAACAGATTTAAGTAAGGTTATTAAAGATAATATGGGATTAAAATTTAATTTTTTTAGCCAACAGGAAAATTATGATTATTTTAATGAATATTATCTACATTCATTAAAAATTATAGCAATAACAACATTTATTTTATTTATAGTTATAACTTGTCTTTCTATATGGAATGCATTAGTTAGTGTTCGTTTAATGTTGAAAGACTTTACAATTAATCTGTTAGTTGGATTAAGTTATTCAAAGTTGAGAAAAATATTTTATAGTTATTTTGGGATACTTTCATTTATCAATTTTATAGTTATTTTTATAATTACTGCTTTTAACAGATATGGATGTTGGTTAAGAAAAGACTCTACTTTTGCTACTTATGGATTATTTGGTTTAATAGGAATGGACTGGCTATCTTTATTGGTAGTAATTCTTTCAGATATTATTATTGGAATAATTATTGTTGAGAATATGTTAAGAAAAATCAAAAAAGTTCCAATTTCTTTGGGGGTGTTACAATGACGAAAATTATTGATTTAAAAATTAAAGAAAAAATTTATAAGAATAAAAAGTTACAAATCTCAATCTTGAATAATTTTAATCTTGAAGTTAATGCTGGTGAAAAGATTGCTATTGTAGGCGAATCTGGAGTAGGAAAAAGCTCATTGCTTAATATTATTGGATTGTTAGATAGAGATTATAATGGTGAATATACTCTTTTTGATTCGAGAGCTAATAGTTTATATACAAGTGAGTTAGCACAATGGAGAAATCAAAAAATTGGTTTTGTTCTTCAAGAGTCAGCACTAATCAATTCTTTGACAATTGAAGATAATATCAAACTACCTTTACTTTATGCAGAAACTAGGAAAAAAGAATTTGAGCAAGAAGAATTTGAAAATGTAATTAATGCAATTGATATTAAATCTATATTAAAAAAGAAACCACTTGAATGTTCTGGTGGAGAAAAAGCTAGAGCAGTATTTGCAAGAGGAATAATTATGAAGCCTCAAATTATTTTAGCAGATGAACCTACGGCATCTCTTGATGTGGAGAATAGAGAAAGAATTGTAAACTTGCTTTTTAAAATGAACAAAGAATTTAATACAACTATTATTACTGTAACTCACGATTTGGAAATGGCAAATCGCTATGATAGAGTAATTCATCTTGAAAGGAGGAAATAAAATGGGATTTTTTGCAATGATCATATCAATGTTGTTGGGGATATTTTCTATTGGTTTTGGAATTTATCGTAGAAAGAGTAATCGTTGGCATATAATTTTAATTGCACTTGGAATAGTATTTGTTCTTTTTGCAATCTATTTAGGACTTCCTAAATAAAGAAATTTAAAGTTAAACACAAAATTACAATATATAGGGCAGGTAATAAGTTGAAATTATCTGTCATTTATTATATAATCATAACAAATTATAGTAAGTTGTAGAGGAGATTATAAATTGGATATAGAAGTAAATAATATAAAAATTCATTATGAAGTTATTGGAAATGGCAAACCGATAATTTTACTAAATCCTAATAGTGTTAATACTGGATTGATGAAATTTATTGCGAACAAATTAAAAGATAAATATAAAGTATATATTTTTGATAGAAGATGTTGTGGTAAAAGTGAAAAGAATTGCGATTTAACCTATGAAGAATCAGCGAAAGATGTTGCAGAATTTATAAAAAAATTAAATATTGATAAACCATATTTACTAGGATGTAGTGGTGGAGGAACTGTTGCTCTTAATGTTGCAATTCATTATCCAACAAGTATATCTAAGTTAATTCTCTGTAGTGGAGTTGCAAGAAATAATATTATTAAAAAACCGAATTATGCAAAATTTATGGAAAGATTACCATATTATCCTGGAAAAAAGAGCAACGAAAAATTTGAAAAATTACTTAATGAATCTAAAACCATAACAAAGGAAGAATTAAATTCTATTACTGTTCCTACATTAGTTTTTAATGGTGGTATTAAAGATTTAGTTCCAAAAAATGAGGTTGAATATATTTCAAACAATATTAAAAAGTCAGAAATGTTTATATTAGAAAAAGCAGGACATTGTAATTATATTTTCAATAATGATGACTTTTATAACAAGTTAAATAATTTTTTAGAAGAATAAAAAATTACAAGTTTTAGAGGTGTTGAAATGAACAGAAAAATTGGGAAATACGGAGCATTACTAACAGAAATTTCAGTATTAGTATTTGCTCTATCAATGATAGTTAGTTTAATAAAAGAAAATAGTGGAGCATTTATAAGTTATTTTTCTTGTATATTTTTAGCAATAGGGTATATTATATTTGCTTGTTCCTTATATTCTATAAATAAAGATAACAATAAAAAAGCATTAGGAATTTCAGGTGTTGCTTTTGGAATAATTTATGCTATTCTTATTTTTATTGTTTATTATGCACAATGTACGACAATTAGTTTAAATGCAAATTTGAGTAATGAAACTTTATCTATAATAGATTTCAGTAAATTAGGAAGTTTGTTTTTTAATTATGATTTATTGGGATACGGATTTATGGCATTATCAACATTCTTTTTATCATTTTTAGTAGATACAACAAATAATAAAAATAAGATATTACAAAGATTATTACTGGTACATGGAATATTTTTTCCTAGTTGTTTCATTGTTCCAATGTTTCCAATATTTAATGCGAATACAGGGAATGTTGTAGGAACAATTTTATTAGAAATTTGGTGTATTTATTTTTTACCAATTTGTATATTAGGATATAAATACTTTAAGAATAATGAAGAAAGATAAATTACAAGTTGTAGAGGAGAATTTATATGAATATAAAAGAGATAACAACAAAAGAAGATTTAATGACTATTATAAATTTATTAGAAGATTCAAACATAAAATATTGGATTGATGGTGGTTGGGGTGTTGATATATTAGCAGGTAAACAAACACGAAATCATAGAGATATTGATGTGGATTTTGATGCACAACATACAGAAGAATTGTTAAAAATACTTTTAAAATATGGATATGAGGTAGATACAGACTGGAAACCTGTTAGAATAGAATTATATAGTGAAAAATATGGATATTTGGATATTCACCCATTTATTTTGAATGAGGATGGAACTTCAAAACAAGCAGATTTAGAAGGTGGATTCTATGAATTTGAAAAAGATTTTTTCAGTAATGCTATTTTTGAAGGAAAAACAATTCCTTGCATATCCCTAAAAGGACAAAAAATTTTCCATTCAGGCTATGAGTTAAGAGATAAAGATAAGCAAGATATTTCAGTTCTTGAGGGTATATCAAAATAATTTATAACATTATAAATTACAAGTTATAGAGAGGATTATCATAAATATTATATAAAAAATGAAATATAACAAAAAGAGATATTAAAAACAAGTTAGTATCTCTTTTTTGTGTCTAATTATATTTTAAATCTAAATTTTCATTAAAAATTTTTTTAAAAATGTCCCATTTTTCATTTCTCAATCGCTGTTATAGATAAGAGAGAAAATCTCATATATAAAAACTTCAAAAAAAAATAAAATTTTTTCAAAAAAAGGTCAAGTTTTTGATTTTTCAATCGCTGTTATAAGTAGGAGATTTAAAATCACATATACAAAAAATAAAATTTTTTTGAAAAAAACATAACCTTTTTAACTTTTCAAACGCTGTTATATATGAGAGGGAAAATCTCGAAAAATTAAAGAACATTGAAAATTGAATAGCAATTCATTAGATACAGTCCTTTGATTACTTGAGCTAGTAATAAAATCTATTACTTAAATATTAGCTTGCAACTAATAAGGCGAAGATAAGTGTAAGAGGAAAGAAACTTTTGTATAGTCATAGAACGAGCGTTAAAAGCGTCCCACGCAATGAGTACAAGCCTGTAAACAGGTAGGTGAAAATCCTATGAGATGTAAGCAAAACATCTGTCTAATGAATTATTGGAAAAGGTATAAAGAGAAAATATACCAATAACTACCAAAGAAAATTGAATGGTAGTGTTTTTATCAATCACTTAAAGGAGATGGTAACATTGATTGAGAAAGTTTTAACAAATAACAGTGAAAAAGTAGATAAAAAATTACTCCAATATACACTACAATTAAGAGCATTAAATCATTTAAAAAATAATAATAAAATAGATGAAATAGTATATAAATCAACAAAAGCTAAAATAAATAAAAATTCACACATTTGAAAATAAGAAGATAAAAATATAATGTGTTAGTGGTTAAAAATTGGAAAAGGAGGTATGAATGAATGTAACTTTAATAAAAAAAGTCGATGGACGAATAAATCGTACAACTGGTTTAAAGGTTACAACAGGATTAAGAGTAACAGCATATTGTAGAGTAAGTACAGATGATGAAGACCAAAAAAACAGTTATGAATCGCAAAAAGCATATTACAAAGAAAAAATAACCTCTAATCCAGAATGGAGGTATATAGAAATTTATGCAGATGAGGCAATTTCTGGTACATTAGACTATAAAAGAAATGACTTTATGAAAATGATACAGGACGCTTTAGATGATAAATTTGATATGATAATGACAAAGTCAATATCAAGATTTGCAAGAAATACAGTAGACACACTAAAATATGTAAGAATGTTAAAAGAGCATAATGTAGCTGTATTTTTTGAAGAAGAAGGAATAAATACATTAGAAATGTCAGGAGAATTACTATTAACAATATTAAGTTCAGTAGCACAACAAGAAAGCGAAAATACATCTACACACGTAAAATTAGGACTAAAAATGAAAAAGGAACGAGGAGAACTAATTGGCTTTGGTGGTTGTTTAGGTTATACTTATAATCCAGAAGATAACACTTTAACTATAAATGAACAAGAGGCAGAAATTGTTAGACTAATTTATGAAAAATATTTAGAGGGATTTGGAGCAGAAAGTATATCAAGACAATTAACTAAACTGGGAATAAAAACACCAAAGGGAAAAGCTGTATGGTGCGAAACAACAGTAAGAAAAATACTAAAAAATGAAAAATACAAAGGAGATGTACTACAAGGAAAAACATTTACAATAGACCCAATTAGTCATAAAAGATTATCTAATATGGGAGAGGAAGATAAGTATTATATTTCTAATCATCACGAGGCAATAATAGACGAAGAAACATTTGAAAAAGTACAACAAATAATGAAAGAAAGAAACGGAGGCAGGTCAGCAAGTAGGAAAGTTGGAAATGTAGGAAGAAAATACCCAATGAGTAATAGAATTAGATGTGGATTTTGTGGAAGTACCTTTACAAGAAGAAGTCTATATACAACAGCAAATCCAAAACCTGCTTGGCTATGTCAAACAGCAAGTAAACTAGGAAAAGAGTTTTGTAATAAATGTAAAATAATGAGAGCAGATGTATTAGAAAAGTCATTTGTAGACGCATATAAACTACTATGTAATGATAACAAATTATTAGTAGACAATTTCCTAAATAATATATCAAGTGTAATGAAAAGCAATTTTTTATAAGCACATTATTTTCAATTAAGAGGATTTTAGGATAAGTATGTTGATTTAAGTGAACATAAATATATTTAAGATAAGTGAACTAAGGTGAATACTAAAGGCAGGAAAGCATGTTTAACACAATGCCTATACACATTGAAGGACAAGCCTTCAAGAGTTAATAAAGAAACAGAAATTTTAAGCAAATATGATGTGAAAATTCACTCGGTAAACTAGCTCAAACCCGCTATTTTTCGTTTAAATTAAAAAAATTACAAGTTTAGTTCACCGAGTGAACTAGATTTTGATGAAAATATTTGAATTTAGTACACGTAGTGAACGAGATTTTATATAAAAAATTTTTTTAAATGTAGAATTTTTATTAAGAATATGATAATATATATAAAGAATAAAGAGAGGTGCTTATGGAAAAATTAAATATAGATACTATAAAACAAATGGTTAAAGATGGAAAAATTAGATGGACTAATCATGTCATAGTTAGATTATTTCAAAGAAATATAAGTCAAGAAGATATTGAAAATGCTCTTTTAAATGGAGAAATAATAGAAGAATATGAAAATGATTATCCATATCCAAGTTGTTTAGTATATGGAATAAATTTGAAAAATGAAGTTTTACATGTAGTATGTGGTCTAAATGAAATAGAAATTTGGATAATTACTGCATACTATCCAGATAATATAAAATGGGAAGATGACTTGAAAACTAGAAAGGAGATAAAGTAATATTATGAATTGTTTTATGTGTAAAGGAGATTTAGAAAATAAAAATACAACATTTATGGTTGAATTAGATAATTGTATCATTATCATTAAAAATGTGCCATCTCAAGTATGTAAACAATGTGGCGAAGTATCATATAGTAATGAGGTTGCAAAACAATTAGAAAAATTAGTAAATTCCGTAAGAAATGCAATTACAGAAATTACAGTAATTAATTATACTGAAAAAGTTGTGTAAAATAACGAGTTCACTTAGTGTACTCAAAAAATCAACATAATGCAAGAAATATAGAAATAAGGGAACAAAAAGGGAATTGATTTTATAAAAATACAATAATATAATGGTAGCATGAAAAGAAAGAGCAAAGAGATTAGAAAAATTCTAGTTTTTTTGTTCTTTTTCGTTTCAAATTTAAAGAAAAGGAGCAATTTCATGTTACATGATTATGAAACAAAAGTAGATGACTCTAAACGATTAAAAGATAATACTATGCTAAATTGTAGCATGGAACTATCACTTTTAAATAATTTGTTTAGAGAAAACTTAATAACAGAAGCGGAGCATATTGAAATAAAAAGAAGAATCATAAAAGATTACAAACTTTTGTAATTTCAATTTACTTTTTACTTAAAAAATGATATAAAATTATTAAGTTTTATCTCTAGGCGAAACGGAGGTATAATGGAAATTCAACTCATAGAGAAAACAAACGGGAGAATCAACAGAGTAACAGGAACAACAATTAAAGAAAGATTAAAAGTATGTGCTTATTGCAGAGTAAGCACAGCGGGTGAAGAACAATTAAATAGTTATCAATCACAATTAAAGTATTATGGTGAAAAAAAAAATGGCAAGTCAGAGTGGCAATTTGCAGGAATATATGCAGATGAAGCGATAAGTGGAACATTAGATTTTAAAAGAACAAATTTTATGAAAATGATAGCAGATTGCATGGAAGGAAAAAAAGAAGAATTATATAATGTTGGTATTATAGAAATGAAAACACTATATGGTAACAAGGTTAAGGTATATGATTTGGAAAGAACCATATGTGATATTATAAGAAATAAAAAGAAAATTGAGATTGCATTATTTACAGATGCTATGAAAAGATATGCAGAAAGAAAAGATAGAAATTCAATAAAACTACATAAATATGCAAAATTATTTAATATAGAAGATGAAGTAAGAAAATACTTGGAGGTGTTGCTATGATAGCTAAGAATAGAGCACAATTAAAAGCATGGATAAAAAACATGTCAGCAAAAGTTGATGTAAATGAAAATATTATTTTACAAAACTATATGCTAGAGAGACTATTAGAAAGAAAAATTAACCAATAAAAGTATTATTGCATAACTTAATCATAATCAATTTCAATATGCAGATGATGGCTATAGATTTTATGAATATATAAATAAGAATGTATTAAATTCAGTAAAAATAAACAAAGACTTTAATTGGAATTATTTGACTACTAAAAATGTAAATGTAAAAAAAAGGAATATATTTATCCAGCTGAATATTTTAGAGAGTTGCTTATTAATAGATATGGAGGATAATAGAGTGGAAGGTGAAAAGAAAATTATAATAAAAATTCAGATATTACTTATTGTTTTCAACTATAGCTATTGACATTGAATATAGGGAAAATAAATTAGTATTAAGTTATTTATTAAAAGGTATGCACGAAAAATGCAAAATTTAATTAAAAATGGTATTAAGTTTTTAAATATGTGTACAGAAGGATAAACAGTGAATGGACAAAAAGTTATTGAAAGTTTTTTTAATATGAAGCATAGATATATCACAAAAGATGGATATAGATTATATTCATTTTAATGATACACAAGATTTATATAAGTGAATAAAGAAATTTTCAGAATATATAAATATATATGATAAAAAGTATAATTAAAAAAACTTTGAAAACTTTGCACTGACTAAGAAAAAATAAATTAAGAGATTAAAGGAAATTTTAAAAAATTATAAATAA
>CATNCV010000071.1 GCA_950096965.1 uncultured Clostridiaceae bacterium
ATATGATAAAATCAAAAAATATTATTATTTAATTTTGTAAATAATAATATCTCATTTAATCATATACTAATTGTAAATACTGTTTAAATTTTTATTTAATAATATATAAGCAAGTAATTATTTATAAATAATCCTTGCTTTTTTTAATTATTATTTATTTAATTTTTCTAGTAATTCTTCAACATCTACTCCATGTACGTCACATGCTTCTTCTATTGTTTCTGCTTGTGAAGCTGGGCAACCTAAACAATGCATTCCTATTTCTAATAATATATCTGCCTTTTCAGGTGCTATTTCTAATATTTCACCTATTGTTGTTGTCCTTTCAAATTTCATTTTTAATTTCCTCCTTTTTTTATTTTTGATATTGGAAGTCTGTGGTCAGAAGTCAGAATTTAAGCATTATCTTTGAATAATAAATAGAATATAATATTAATTTCTCTCTTCTGATTTATTTCATTAAATTTTGACTTTTAGTATTTGTCAATTACTTCTGTCTTTTCTCTTCTGACTTCTGGCTTCTTTTCATTATCACATTTTGTCATATTTTTAGAACCTTTGTCATTTTAACATAAATTTCAAAAAAAGTATAGACATTTTAAAAAACATGTTGTATTATGTTTCCAGCAAAGGAGTGTGATACATATAAATGTACTTTTAAATATCTTTTTAATTATTTTTATTATTAATTTTTTTATTACTTTTTATTCAATATATACTTTTTTTGAAATTTATATTTTTCATAACTTACAAGGTTCCAAATTAAATATTAAAAAGAATGATATTTCTAATTAAATAAAAGGATTATAAAATTTTGTATAAATTAAAAAACTTTATATTTTCCATATTTTTTACTATTGTATCATTTATAATAGTATTTAGCATTTTCAAACCTATTTTCTATTCTGATACAATAATATTTACATTTGCAATTCATCCTTTTAATATTTGTGAAGAGCAACCCTTTATTTGGAATATAACAAAATTTTTATTTGTTTTTGATTATTTATTTTCTAACTTTATTATTTTTCACTCACTTTTCTCAAAAATATTTTCCAAAAAAATAAAAAATAAAATAAATACACAAAAAAATATTAATAGTGGATTAAATCTAAATATTGGTTTTAATTCTTCAAAAAACCTTATAAGAATACCTGAAAAAAGTTTATATCAAAATATTTTAATAACTGGAACTATTGGTACTGGTAAAACTTCAAGTGCTATGTACCCTTTTACTGAACAATTAATTGAATATAAAAGTAATACTCTAGATGAAAAATTAGGAATGCTTATTTTAGATGTAAAAGGAAACTACTATTCTAAAGTAAATGAACTATGTTTAAAATACAAAAGAGAAAATGATTTAATTATTATAGATTTAAGTGGTAATATAAAATACAATCCATTAGATAAACCTTATTTAAATGCGTCTGTTTTGGCAGATAGGTTAAAAACTATTTTATTATTGTTTTCACCTAACAATAGTGAAGATTTTTGGTTAGATAAAGTATCTCAAATCCTTACGGAAAGCATAAAACTATGTAGACTCTACAATAGTAATTATGTTACTTTTGAAGAGTTACATAACTTAATATTTTTTAAAGATTATTACTTAGAAAAAGTAAAATTATTAAAAAAATTATTTATAAAAGATATCTTTTCTGCTGAACAAATATATAACTTACTTTCTAGTTTAAATTTTTTTGAAAAAGAGTATTATTCTTTAGATGATAGAACTCTTTCTATTTTAAAATCTGAAGTAAGTAGAATTACAAATTTATTTATTTCTGATTATAATATAAAGAATTCTTTTTGCCCTAAAAAAGAAGATATTAATTTTTTTGGATTTTCAGAAGTTATAGAAAAAGGTAAAATAGTAGTTTTAAATATGAATATTGCAAATTATAAAAATCTATCTAAATTACTAGCAACATATTTAAAATTAGATTTCCAAACTGAAGTAATTGCTAGACTGAATAATCCTAGTTTTAATAAGAATAGTAATTTTTTAGATATTTTTAACTCTACTTCAAATAGACCTGTTTGCTTTATAAGTGATGAATATCAAGAATATGTAACTTTATCAGACAGTAGTTTTTTTGCTCAAAGTAGAGAGGCTAAATGTATTAATATTGTATCTACTCAAAGCTATACTTCACTTTTAAATACGTTAAATAATGAAGCTTCTGTAAAAGTTATAATTCAAAATTTAGTTAATAAATTATGGTTTAGAAATGATGATCTTTTTACAATAGAAGAAGCTCAAAAACAAATTGGTAAAGAAGAAAAAAAGAAAATTTCTAAAACAATTTCTGAAAATGCAAAAGAAACAAATTATAATTATTTTTTTAATAATTTTTTATCTAAAAATTCTAATATATCAGAATCAATTAATTCATATTTTCAAACAGATTATATTTATGATATTAATTTTTTCACAAGAAATTTAGAAACATTCTCATGCCTTGCTTTTTTATCTGATGGTACAAATATTATTAAACCACAAAAACTAAAATTAATTCCATATTTTGAAGGAGGAAAAACATGAAAAAATCAATTTATTTAGTATTATTGTATACTTTAATTTTTATATTTTTTAGTTATACATTTTCATACTGTTTTGGTGAACCAAAATTAGTTTCAACTTTAAATAATGCTTTTGAAAAAATAGAAGGTTGGCTATTAAAATTAGCAACTCCCGCAGCCGCAGTTGCAGTAATAACAGGAGCATTTATGAAAAAATTTAGTTTTGGAGATGAAGAAAGAATTCGTATAGGAAAGAAATTAATTAAAGGAAGCTTATTTTCTTATGCTTTTGTTTTAGTAATTAATTTGGTATTGTCTGCAATTCAATCATTATTGACCTAATATTTTATATTATTATACTATGTTATAGGGGGCATTCGTTTTAAGTAGTCTAATACTCTATTTATAATACTACATATTTTAAGTCTCACAAAGAATACCCCCTACAACTCATATTATTGCATTTCTAAAAAGGAGGAATTATTATAAATACACAATCAAACATAACAGAAACTATTATAAATACGATTAATACTATATTTAGCACTCTATTTTCTTCAATAGACAATAATATTTATTCTATTTTAGATAAATTAACATTTATAGATACAGATATAATAAATAACTCAATTATGGATAAATTACTAGGCTCTAACTTATCTAATAGTCTACTTGCAATTACTAATGCTTTATTATTTGGTTTTAGCATTTATTATTGTATAAAATTACTATACTCACATTTTACTTATGCTCAACTAGAAAAACCATATCAATTTGTTTTTAAACTTTTAATTTTTGCAATATTAATAAATTGTTCATACTTTATTTGTGAACAATTTATTAATATTAATTATTTAATATCTGGCTCAATTAAAGAAATTGGAAAAAATATTTTTCATATAGATATTTCTTTTAATAATTTAATATTAAATTTGAATTCAATTATTAGTATAGAATCAGATTCTTTTAATATTTTTAGTGTTGACGGAATATTAAAAGGTTTCATTTCATTTGGATTATTTAATTTAGTATTTTCTTATGCCTTAAGATATATAATGATTAAAGTTTTTATATTAATCTCTCCTTTTGCATTTTTAACTTTAACTAATTACTCTACCTCCTGGTTTTTCAAAAGTTGGCTTAGAAATTTTATAGGTCTATTATTATTACAATCTTTAATTGCATTTATTTTGCTAATAGTTTTTTCAATAGATTATAATTCTACAGATTTATTTTCAAAATTTCTATATATAGGTGGAATATATGCCCTAAGTAGAGCTAATACATACATAAGAGAATTAATAGGAGGAATTTCTACTGATATATCAAATGCATTTGGTAGTATTAATGGATTAATAAAATAGGTTTATAGGTAAAACCTTTATAAAAACCTAAATATATTTTATAAGGATATTTTATATGAAATTTATTTTTCCACAAAATTATAATTTCAAAATAAAACTATTAGGTTTTATAGATTACCCAGTTGCTATTTTTAATGTTATTTTATGGTTTATTATTTATTTTTTTATTAACTTAATTTTCAAAGATTTATATCTAAAAATAATTATATTTATTTCAATTGCTTTCCCTATTCTTTTAATAAGCATTATTGGATTTAATCATGAAAATATTATTTATGTTTTTTATTATATTTTTAAATTTATGAAAAATAGACATGTCTATTTGTATATAAAAAAATAAAAAATTTGAAAGGAGTATTAATTTGAAAAATAATTTTATAAATAAAACAGAAAAAGCTTTTGAGAGTATTAAACACATTGATGAAAATGATGTTGAGTTTTGGTATGCAAGAAAGTTGATGGCAACATTAGAATATAGCAAATGGGAAAATTTCATTAAAGTAATTAATAAAGTTAAACAATCTTGTGAAAACAGCAATATAAGTGTGTTTGAACATTTTCCTGACGTCAGGAAAACGTTAGAGATGCCTAATAATGCTGAAAAAATAATTGATGATTATAAACTAACTAGATATGCTTGTTATTTAATTGCTCAAAATGGTGATAGCCGAAAAACTACAATAGCACTTGCTCAAATATATTTTGCAATTTAAACTAGAAAACAAGAATTAACTAGACAAGAATACAATAAATTAACAGAAGATGAAAAAAGATTATATACAAGAGAAAATGTAAGAAATAAAAATAAATATTTATTTAATACTGCTAAAATATCTGGTGTAAAAAACTATGGCAAATTTAATAATTATGGGTATAAAGGTTTATCTAATGGTGAAACATCAAAAGATATTGCAGATAGAAAGGGTATATCAGAAAAAGAAGATATTTTAGATTATATGAGTAGTACTGAACTCGCAGCTAATTTATTTAGAATAACTCAAACAGATGATGTATTAAAAAATAAAAATATTAATAGTGAAAATGATGCTTGTATTACACACCACAAAGTTGGACAAGCAGTTAGGCAAACTATAAGAAGAATAGGTGGCACTATACCTGAAAATTTACCAACACCAAATAAAAGTGCTAAACAAATTAAAAAGGAAAAAAATAGAAAATTAAAATAATAACTTTTTATTGTAAAATTCGACTAAAGATGATATAATTTCTTCAATCTTAATCTATATTATGAAAGGAGAATTTATATGAAATTAGAGCAGAATGATTTACCAATGTTATTTTCATCTACTGAGTTACCTGATGTATTTTTTACTGAGTATTTGTCTCAAGCTAGTGGTGATTATATAAAAATATATTTATATATTGTTTTTCTATCTAAATATGGAAAAGATGTAAAAATAAATGATTTATCTAAAAAATTAAATATAGATTTTAAAACTATTCAAGAAGGAATTAAATATTGGGAAGATAATGGTGTTATTACTAAGAAAAATACTGGATATATAATTAATAATTTACAGGAAATTGAACTACATAAACTATATAAACCAAAGGTTACATTATCTGCCGAAAGTGTAAAGCAAACTGCTCAAAATCAATATAGAGCAAAAGCTATTGAAAATATAAATAATTTATTCTTCCAAGGAATAATGTCACCTTCATGGTACAGTGATATTGATTTATGGTTTAAAAAATATTCTTTTGATGAAGAAGTTATGATAGCATTATTTCAATATTGTTATAATAGAAGTGCTCTTCACAGAAATTATATACAAACAGTAGCAGAAGCATGGTTTAAAAATAATGTTAAAACATTTTCAGATTTAGATAGTTTATTTGAAAAACAAGAAAAATTAAATACATTATATAAATCTATTGGTAAAAAGTTAGGATACACAAGAACTTTAACCGAATATGAAAAAGGATATATTGAAAAATGGACAGTTGAATTTGCTTTTCCTTTAAATATTATAGAAATTGCTTTAAAGAAAACAACTGCAAAAACTAACCCTAATTTTGACTATTTAGATAAATTACTTTCAGACTGGCACGATAGAGGTTTTAAAACTGTAGAAGAAATTGAAAAATTCTTAAGTGAATTTAAGCAGAAGAATAAAGATATTAAAAAATTAGAAAAAAATACTGGATATAATAATTATGAACAAAGAAAATATGATAATTTAAATAGCTTGTATGCTAATTTGAGTTAATGAAATGTAGTAATTAAAATTTATAGAGTAACCTTATTCGTTTATATATATTAAAATCAAAATTGAGACCCAACAGCCCGTAGATCTCAGAGGGAATATCCGTGAGCTTGGATGGCTTAAGTTTTTATTTTAATATATATACATAAGGTATCTAATTTAAAATGTTATAAAATTAATTAGAAGGGAGGAATATGTTAGCTTTAGAACTAACATATGCTAAGAAATTTGAATAATTCTAATTTAAAGAATTTATTAAGTGAATATGAAAAAAAGAGGTTAAATGCTATATATGAAGCTGAAAAAAGAAAAGAACAAGTATATAAAGAAAACCCTCGATTAGAAGAACTAGATGATACTTTAAGTAAAGAAGCAATTAGAGTTTCAAAATTGTTAATTGTTTCAAAAGATTCTACTCTTTTAGAAGAATTAAATAAAAAAATATCTGAGCTAAAAAATGAAAAAATAAAAATATTAAATTCAATTGGAAAAGATATTAATTATTTAAAGCCTATTTATGAATGTAAGACTTGCGAAGATACTGGATATATTACCAAAAGTTATAATACTAGTATGTGTCATTGTTTAAAACAAAAATTATTTAATATAGAATATAATAAATCAAACATATATAATTTAGAAAAGCAAAATTTTAATAATTTTTCATCAAGTTTATATTCTGATGAAACCAATGAAAAAAAATATAACTCTAAAATTTCTCCAAAAGAGAATATAGAAAAAATAAAAAAATTATGTTTCAAATTTATAGAAAATTTTGATAATGAAGAAGAAAAAAATCTTTTATTTACAGGTAATACTGGTTTGGGAAAATCTTTTTTATCAAGCTGTATAGCAAATGAAGTATTAAAAGAAGGAAAAACAGTCCTTTATCAAACAGCTCCTGTAATGTTAGACACAATTATAGACTACCGCTTTGGAAAGGAAAGTTTCTCAAAAGATATTTATGATAGTTTATTAAATGTAGATTTATTAATAATAGATGACTTAGGAACTGAATGTATGAACTCAATGAAATTTTCTGAATTATTTAATATAATAAATACTCGTTTATTAAACTCTAATAATAAAATAACAAAAACAATTATTTCCACAAATTTAAGCTTACAAAACTTGTTTTCCACATATGATGAACGTATTGTGTCTAGAATAGTGGGTAATTATAATATTTGTTACTTTTTTGGAGATGACATACGTTTTAAAAAAAGGTAAATATTAATTTTGTCAAAAGTGTCAAAAGGGATGGGAAAAATTGACACATCTTTAAAAGATAAAGTGTGTCAATTTTCCCCATCCCTTTTGACATGCTTTTTTACAGTCCCTTCTTATATAGAATTTCTATATCTTATTCTCTTTAAAACAAGCGGATATAAGGTTTATAGCCTACAATTTTTACATATATTTTACCTAAATTCTTTTTAACATAAAATAATTATGTTTATTTCTATTTGTAATACTCTTTTACATAACTTGACTTTTTGTTAATAATTTGTTATACTATACTAAATTATTTTTATATAAAAGGAGGATGTTTTCATGAGTACTTTTCTAACAGTTGTTCTTTTTATCGCATGGTTGGCTTTAATTGCTATCCTTTCCATTGTAGCTTGCTACTTTGCATATGGTTGCATTAGTGCGCTTCGGGATAAACACAAAACATTAAAAGATATTTTGTGGTGTGTCGTAGGCATATTAATGGTTATTCTTATTATATGTATGGATATTCTTGTTGTCACAGCACCTTTTGTCTAACTAACCAATTTGAATAAAAACAACAAAAAAGAGTTTCAAATTTGAAACTCTTTTTTGCTATTTTTATTCTTCTTCATTTTCACTTTCAGAACTTATTAATTCTATACTTACAACTTTTCCACCATCATTTGTTCTCATTAATGTCACACCTTGTGTTGAACGTCCTAATACACTTATATCTTGTACTTTTAACCTTATTATTGTTCCTTTGTCTGTTATAAGCATTACATCTTCTTCTCCTGTTGCTATTTTTATTCCTACTATGTCACCTGTTTTTGGTGTTATTTTGTATGTTAATACTCCTCTTCCACCTCTGTTTTGTACTCTATATTCGTCTAGTTCTGTTCTTTTTCCAAAGCCATGTTCTGTTATTGAAAGTAATGTTGCTTTACTTCCTGCTATTATGCTTTCCATTCCTATTACTTCATCATTATCATCTAAACGTATTCCTATAACTCCTTGAGCTGTTCTTCCTACTGAACGTACATCTTTTTCGCTAAATGTTATAGCTAAACCTTTTTTAGTTACCATTACTATGTTGTCTTGCCCATCTGTAAGTTTTACATCTATTAATTCATCATCATCTTTTAATGCTATTGCAAGCAGTCCTGTTGTTCTTGAAGAATCGTATTCATTTAGTGGTGTCTTTTTAATTAAACCACTTTTTGTTCCCATAAGTAAGTATTTTCCTTCTGCAAAGTTTTGAATTGGTATTATTGTTGATACTTTTTCTCCACTATCTAGTTTTAATAAATTAACTATTGCTGTTCCTTTAGCTGTTCTACCTGACTCTGGTATTTGGTATCCCTTTAATTTATATAATTTACCTTTATTTGTGAAGAATAATATTGTATCATGTGTTGATGCTGTAAATATTTGTTTTACAAAGTCATCTTCTTTTGTAGTCATTCCTGTAATGCCTTTTCCACCTCTTCTTTGACTCTTATATGTATCTATTGGCATTCTTTTTATATATCCAAAGTGACTTAATGTAATTACACATTGTTCTTCTTTTATTAAGTCTTCTAATTCGAAGTCTCCTTCTGCCGCTACTATTTTTGTTTTTCTTTCATCTCCAAATTTTTCTCTTATTTCTATTAATTCTTCTTTTATTATTTCACAAACTAATCTTTCACTATTTAATATTTCTCTTAAATGAGCTATTAATTCCATTAATTGTTTGTATTCTTCTTCTATTTTTTCACGTTGCAAACCTGATAATGTTTTTAATCTCATATCTAATATAGCTTGTGCTTGTATGTCTGAAAGACCAAATCTATCCATTAATTTTTCTTTTGCATCATCATAAGAATTACGGATAATATTAATTACTTCATCAATATTGTCGATAGCTATTCTTAAACCTTCTAAAATGTGTGCTCTAGCTAATGCTTTGTCAAGTTCAAATTTTGTTCTACGAACTACTACATCTTTTCTATGGTTTATATAGTGGTCTAGGCATTGTCTTAATGTTAATATTTTAGGCTCTCCATTTACTAATGCAAGCATTATAATACCAAAAGTAATTTGCATTTGTGTAAATTTATATAATTGATTTAATATTACATTAGCATTTGCGTCTCTTTTTAGTTCAACAACAACTCTAACTTTATGTTCTCTGTCAGATTCGTCTCTTATTTCACCTATTCCTTCAATTCTTTTTTCCCTAACTAATGCAGCAATATTTTCTATTAATTTAGCTTTATTTACTTGGTATGGAAGTGAGTTGACTATTATTCTTTGTTTGTTTCCACTCATTTCTTCTATTTCTGCTTCTGCTCTTAATGTTATTTTTCCTCTACCTGTTGTATATGCTTCTTTTATTCCTTCTCTTCCTAGTATTAAACCTTCTGTTGGGAAGTCTGGACCTTTTATTACTCCCATTAAATCTTCATCTGTTACGTTATCTTCATCTATTATTTTTATAATTCCATTTATAACTTCTGTTAAGTTATGTGGTGGTATATTTGTTGCCATACCTACGGCTATACCTGAAGAACCATTTACTAAAAGTGCTGGTATTTTTGCTGGTAATACTGTTGGCTCTTGAAGTCTATCATCAAAGTTTGGCATAAAGTCTACTGTATTTTTTTCAATATCTGTAAGCATAACTTCTGCCATTTTTGACATTCTTGCTTCTGTGTAACGGTAAGCAGCAGCTCCATCACCATCAATAGAGCCAAAGTTTCCGTGTCCATCAATTAACCTATATCTCATAGAGAAATCTTGTGCAAGTCTTACCATTGCATCATAAACTGAACTATCTCCATGTGGATGATACCTACCTAAAACGTCTCCAACTGTTGTTGCAGATTTTCTATATGGCTTATCTGGTGTTAATCCATCTTCATGCATTGTATATAAAATTCTTCTATGTACTGGTTTTAAACCATCTCTAACATCTGGAAGTGCACGAGATACTATAACACTCATTGCATAATCAATATATGCTGTTTTCATCTCTTGCTCAATATCTCTGTTAATAATTTTTCCATCTTTGTCTTGTATTTCTTCCATTTCTTATTTTTCCTTCCTTTCGCCTAGAAACTCCTAGTTTCGTGTATATTTGTATTATATTTTAAATGTAAAAAAAAAGCAAGAAAAAACAGTAAAAAACTTACGGAAATTTACGTTTTTTTGCTACTTTTTATATAATTTTTACTACTTATATTTATAGCAGTTTTAGTAAAAAAGTTT
>CATNCV010000072.1 GCA_950096965.1 uncultured Clostridiaceae bacterium
AAACAAAAAATTAAATCTTGAGCCTGCCTCCGCGGCGAGCGGAACAAGCCAAGATTGTACATAGGTGAAATATTTGCTAATAAAATAAAGCTATTTTTTAGTGAAATTTTCAAAAAGTATTGACAATATCACTCCCTAACCAAGGCAGTTTATGTATGGATTAACCTTAAACTTAAAAACAACATAAAAAATAAATTAAAGGAGTGTCCCCAGCGTTCCGAATTCGGAACGAAAAGGACCGTCCCTAGCGTGCGTCTTTTTAAATATTCATGGCGCTTTCCATTAAGTTTTTATATTTCATATAGAATAATTTTTTATCTTTTAACTTTATTACATTGTTCATCTCATTTATTAATACATATGTTTTGCTTATACTACTTTGGTTTCTTTTTTCGTTTATAGAATTTATGATAAACCCGAAGTATTCGCTTGCTTTTGTTATTTGGGCTTGTATTTCGTCCCATTTATCTTCTTCTAATAAAACATAGCTATTTATGATGTGTGCTTTTGTATATGATATGTTTATTTCATCATTATCTTCTGAATATTGTTCTTTGTATATAGGTATAAAAGAATATAATATTGCCAAACTATTTAGTACTTGCTTTTTGTCTTCATTTTGTACATTCACTATTAGTACATCTAGTGTATTTGAAAATGATAGTATATCTTCATTTTTTACATTAGTACTATGCAAGTCTATCATTATACTTGGCCAGCTTGTATATATGACTTGAACTGTATTTTTTATATAGTTCCAATCAATTTCTGTGCTATCATTAGTTAAAATGTTTTGAGTTTTTACATTATATTTTGTATAGTTTTCATTTTTAGAGCTTCCTCCTGAATTTCCTGATAAACTACCAGTAGAGCCTCCTGCTGAGCCTTCTTCAGAATCTGATGAGTTTTCTTCTCCTCCTGATAACTGTGAACTTTCTGAGCCCTTTGTTTGACCACTTTGCTCACCATTTGAACTAGCTTGACCTTTTATACTATTTTGCTCTAATAATACAGAATTTGAAAATGGTATATTATTAAGAGAATTAATCATTCCTAAAAGTTTAGTATCTAAAAAATTAAGTTCTTCATCTATTTTATTTTTTGTATTGTCATTACCATTACCTGCAAATATTACAATGCTAGTAATAATGACTGCTAAAAAAATTATAGAACTTATAAAGAAAATAAAATATTTTTTATTCATACACTTTTCTCCTCGCTTTTATATTATTATGAATAAAAATTTTCAATTTTATTCCTTGTATACTTATAAAAAAATATTAAATACTAAAATTAATGGATTTAGAATAAAAGGAGATTTTGTATTATATGAAAACTTTTGTAAAATTATATAGTGATGTAAAAGGTGAAATTGGTAAGTTTTTAAATAAATTTTATTTGGCTACTGAAGAAATTTTAAATAAAGTGTCTGAAGATACTTTGGAATTAGAGATAGCTTACGAAAACCCTGTTGAAATGAGTGACTTAATTGGTACTTTTATTGAAAATAGAGAAGATTTTAAAATAAATATGTGGATATGTATTGATAAAGATGTTTTGATTAATGTAACTGGTAATAATGCTGATGAACTTATAAGGTATTTGTATGAGAGGTTTCCATATTAATTAAAAGTTGGCCGTTGGAAGTTGGATTTAAGGTAATCTCTTTGAAAAGTTAACCTTAATATTCCAACCTCCCAATTCTAACCTCCAGTCTCTAATAGAATTGTCACAGGTCCATCATTTAAAAGTTCTACTTTCATGTCTGCACCAAATATACCATGTTCTACTTTTATATTTTCTTCTTCACATTTTTTTATAAAATATTCATATAATTCATTTGCTTTTTCTGGCTTTGCTGCGTTTGTAAAGCTTGGTCTATTTCCTCCTGTGCAATCTGCATATAATGTGAATTGAGATACTATTAAAAGCTCTCCTTTTATATCTTTTAGGCTTAAGTTCATTTTTCCGTTTTCGTCTTCGAAAACTCGTAATTTAATTAGTTTTTGTACTAGATAATCTGCTTCTTTTTGAGTGTCTTTAGGGCCAACTCCTATAAGAACTAGAAAGCCTTTTGATATTTTTCCTACTATTTTATTTTCTACTGTAACACTTGCATTTGTTACTCTTTGAATTACTAGTTTCATTTTTTTCTTCCTTTCATGATAATTATTGTATATGTTTTATAGAATTAAGTATCTAATATTTTAAACGAATACACAATGTACTTAAAAAGAGTTCAATTGTGAACTCTTTTTAAGATATTTTACTAAGTGTATTGTGTTATTTAGTTACAAATTTTCTTCTCATAAGAATTAGAAAACCTTAATCTGTTCATTGTACTAAGAGTGAAATTATCTATATTTAATAATATAAATATGAGATTATAGTCTGGTAAGACATTACTCTGCTTTTTTCTCTCTTGTCATTAGCATTTTTACTCCTGTTTTTGGGTCTAAGCCTTCATATAGTACTTGATATACTCCTTGTACTATTGGCATATCTAAGTTATATTTTTTTGAAAGTTCATAGGCTACTTCTATATTATCTACTCCTTCTATTACCATTCCTATTTCTTTTCTAATTTCTTCTATATTTTTACCTTGCCCTAGTAGCTTTCCTGCTCTTCTATTCCTACTATGTTCACTTAGGCATGTTACTATTAGGTCCCCTAGTCCAGTTAAGCCATAAAAGGTTTGCTTATTTCCTCCTAACACTTCTCCTAATAATGATATTTCATTTAACCCTCTTGTTATTAATGCTGCAAAAGTGTTATCTCCTAAATTTATTCCTGCTGATATTCCAGCACAAAAAGCTATTATATTTTTTAGTGCTCCTCCTAGTTCTACACCTTTTACATCTGTAGTTGTATATACTCTTAGGTTTTCATTCATAAATATATCTCTTATATAATTTGCTGTTTCTTCACTGTGTGCTGCAACTACTAACGCTGTTGGAATTCCAACTGAAACTTCTTCTGCATGACTTGGCCCTGATAGGACAGCTATTTTTGCATTTGGAATTTCTTCAGTTATTACATCGTCTAATGTTGATAGTGTCTCTTTTTCAAAACCTTTTGAACATATTACTATTGTTTGATTTGTTACATGTTTTTTATATTCTTTTACTGTATTTCTTGTAAATTTTGATGGTGTCACATGTAGTATTATTTCGCTTCCTTGTATTGCTTCTTCATATGATGTTGTACAATATATTCCCTTTGGCAATGTTATATTTGGTAAAAATTTGCATTTTTTCTCATTGTTTATTAAATCTCTTTCTTCTTCCATATATGACCATATTTTTACATTATTCCCTAATTTTGCTAGGTGAACACCTAATGCTACTCCCCAGCTTCCACTACCTATTATACATAT
This sequence comes from uncultured Clostridiaceae bacterium, assembly GCA_950096965.1. Lineage (GTDB taxonomy): Bacteria > Bacillota > Clostridia > TANB77 > CAG-508 > UMGS1663. Next base: position 3,378 of record CATNCV010000072.1, read on the forward strand.
ATTTTTCATTATAATTCCTCCAAGAGATTTTTGGGACGCACCCGAAAATCTCAACTTAATTTCTTTTTTTGAGATTTTCGGGTGCGTCCCAAAAATCTCATTTTATCTTTTTAAAATCTAATTTATTTTCTGTTCCATTTAGTAATCTTTGCACATTTGCTCTATGGTTGTATATTACTAGTACTGCTAATATTATAGAATATATTACATAGTTTCCTTCTACTATATAGTAATTACTTGGCATAAACATTATTAGTATTGGAAATAGTATTGCTGCTATTATTGAGCCAACAGATACCATTCTTGTAAGTGCCATTAGAACTAGTGCAAATACTAAGCATATTAGACCTATATTCCAATTTGTCATAAGTAATACTCCTAATGATGTTGCTATTCCTTTTCCTCCTTTGAATCCAAAGAATATTGGGAATGTATGCCCTATTATTACTGCTATTCCTGCTATTTGAATTAGCAAGCTTTTGTCTATTTCTTTTACTATTTTTCCTGCTATGTATGCTACTAGTATTGCTACTACTCCTTTTAATATATCTAGTATTAATGTTATTATTGCAGCTTTCTTTCCTACACTTCTTAGTACGTTTGTTGTTCCTGCATTTCCACTTCCTTTTTTTCTTACATCAAAACCTGCCATTTTTTTACTAATTATTACTGAAAAGCTTATGCTTCCTAGTAAGTATGCTATTATTGCTACTATTATGTATGTTATCATATGTTTTTTCCTCCTTTAAAACTCTTGGCAATTAACTATTTATTTTTTATTATTCATTTAATATATTGCTTCGAAGATCAGACAAGCACTGCCTGCCCTTACAATTTAATTATTCATCATTCACTATTCATGCTTCACTATTTAATGTGCATAGGACACTTTATGCGTCTTTATCTTTTCTCTCCCTAACAATCATTCTTACTGGAGTTCCTGTTAATGTAAATTCTTTTCTTATTTGATTTATTAAGTACCTTTCATATGAAAAGTGAAATAGCTTTTTATCATTTACAAATACTACAAATGTTGGTGGTTTTGTTGAAGCTTGTGTCATATAGTATATTTTTAACCTTTTACCTTTGTCTGTTGGTGGCTGAACTATTGCTATTGCTTCATTTAATACTTGATTTAATACTGATGTTGATACTCTCATTGCATTTTGGCTTGCTACCATATTTATCATTTCAAATAGTTTATGAACCCTTTGACCTGTTTTTGCTGATATAAATATTATTGGTGCATATGATAAATAAGATAATTTATTATATACTTCTTTTTTATATTTCTCAGTTGTATTAGTATCTTTTTCATATTCATCCCATTTATTTACTGCTATTATTACTGCTTTTCCTGCTTCATGAGCTTCTCCTGCTATTTTTGTGTCTTGTTCTGTTACACCTTCGTTTGCATCTATCATTAAAATACATACATCTGCTCTTTCTACTGCAAGCAAGCTTCTCATTACACTGTATTTTTCTATCTTTTCATCTACTTTGCTTTTTCTTCTAATTCCTGCTGTATCAATAAATACATATTTCCCAAATTCGTTTTCAAAGTTTGAGTCTATTGCATCTCTTGTAGTTCCTGCTATGTCACTTACTATTACTCTGTTTTCTCCTAATATTTTATTTACTAATGATGATTTTCCTACATTTGGTTTTCCTATTATTGCTACTTTTATTGTTTCTTCATCTTCACCTTCTTGTTTTTCTGGAAGGTTTTCATATATTGCGTCTAGTACATCTCCTATACCTATTGCATTTACTGAAGATACTGGATATGGGTCTCCTAAGCCTAAGTTATAGAATTCATATATATCGTCTGAAGTTTTTCCGTAATTGTCTGCTTTATTGCATACTAAAATAACTTTCTTTTTAGATTTTTTAAGCATTATTGCTATTTCTTTATCTGCTGCTGTTACACCTTGTTTTATATCTGTTAAAAATATAATAACATCTGCTACACTTATTGCTATATTTGCTTGCTCTCTCATTTGAGATATTATTATATCTTCTGATTCTGGCTCTATTCCTCCTGTATCTATTAATGAAAAAGTTCTACCTCTCCATGTACTTTGAGCATATACTCTATCTCTTGTAACACCTGGTTCATCTTGTACTATTGATATTCTTTTCCCTACTATATAATTAAAAAATGTAGATTTACCTACGTTTGGTCTACCTACTATTGCTACTGTTGGTTTTGACATATTTTTCTTCCTTTCATTTATTGCTATTTGTATTTTATATCATTTTCCATATTTAGTCAATTGATTTGACTGATAATTATAATTCTTATAAAACCAAAACTGTCAAATGGATTTATTCCATTTGACAGTTTTCTTCTAATTCTATTAATTCTTCTCTTTTTTCTCCCTTAGAAATATATATATTTCTAAGGCTATCAATATTCTTTTTAAGAATACTTGATACTTTAGTAAGGAATTGCTTTTTTGAAACGGTTTCTTCTTTTCCTTCAAATACATATTTTACACCAAATTCATCTAATTGGTCAAAACATGTAAGGACCATATTTATTTGTGCTGGAAATTTTAAGTTTTGCAAGTCTTTATTTATTCCATATTTTAATAAGTCTATATCTAAAATTCCAAACCGTAAACCCTCTTGAAATTCATTTGGTACATTTGTTAAATCAACAATGTTTTTGTATGGCTTTTTTTCAATTTCTGTTGGAAATAATCCTCTTCCATGACGAGTTGCATAACATCTGGATATATAATAAATTTCTAAATTGCCCTTAAACTTCAAATCATTTAAAACCTTCATTACATTTTTTATTCCTGTATTTGAAGTTGTGACATTTGGCCAAAATTTTTCATTTCCTTGGTCTAACATTAAACCTTGAGCACCTTCGAAAACAGCATTTTCAAATTTATTCAAAATGAAGTCGCCCATAATTTGTACATTTTCCAAAAATTCCTGAGCGTAAAATATAGTCATATTGATGTTTTCCTTATTCTCAAATAATACTCTATATTCTTTTGGAAGCTCTTCAATTAAAATATGGTATTTATTTTTAAGTCTCATTGGTACATATTCATTTTGTATTCTTTCAAGCTTTTGCCTAAGTTTTTCTTGGCAGAGTAAATCCATTACTGTTATTTTGTATTCTTCATATTTGCTTCTGTGCATAGTTTCGTTAATTCCCATACCACAGCTGCCATGTCTTCCCTCTCCTCTTACAGTTTCAATTGCTTGATTAATGTACATATCCCAAAGAGTGGTTACTACTGAATTTGGATTAACATATACAATTGGTTTTATTTCAAATTCATTTATTAATTTCCGCCTTTCTTCACTAAAAGCATATATATTTACAATAAAATCTGCACTTAGGTATGTTGGTGCTTTTGTAAATGTTCCAGAACCTAAATGCCTAAAAGCATGCCTTTTTCCTTCTGGTGTTACTACAGTATGTGATGCCTGTGCTCCTCCATTAAACCTAACATTTATTGTAGATAGATGTTTAGCACATAGTAAATCTGTTATTCTTCCTTTCCCTTCATCTCCAAACAAACTTCCTATAGCAATATATGCATTTTTCATTTTATGTTCTCCTTTTTTGAAAGAAGGAGCATAAATTTTCTTATGCTCCTTCAAGACTGTGTTTATGAAACTTCTTTATCGAATTAGAATATTTCTAATTCATTTCCATCGCCATTTGCCTCTACTTTTTCGTCTACTACATTTTCTTCATGGTCACAAAGTGCTTCTGTAACTACCTGCTTTGTGTGGTAGTCTTCAATGGAGTTAATTGCTTCTGACTTTGACAAGCCTTCATACATTTTTAAAATTGTACATACTAAATCGGGTAAGCAGTCATAATCTGATAAATCACAAGCATGTCCACCCATTAGCTGTTTCCAGTCTGAAACTATTCCATTATAACGATAATATCCTCTACCATGTAAAATTATATGATAACAGTTAAATTTTTCTGATGCCATTTCTAAACAGTCGGTTGCAGTCAATTTTCTTTTGCTCAAACCTTCTCTTTGTCCAAAAACTCTTTCTAATTCATATGGAGTAAGCTTTGGTGTAGGGCCTTCATCTCCAAAGGAGAAGAAAAATCCTCTTTCTCCTCTTTTTTCAAAGCAATCCATTTTGCAATATTTAGCTGCAAAATACCATCCCAATATATAGCTTTCACTACCATTTCCGCCACCATATCCTTCAAGCCAAATTTTTTCTAACTGTTCTAAAATTCTTAAATCAGTCTCAAATTGTGTAGCCTGAAGTGGTGCCTCATCTTCTGCTGCTACATCACCAACACACATGCACATAATATGTGGATCCCATGAAACTGCTGCATACATTTTTTCTATAATCTTAGGAAATTGTTTCTGTATAAGACTTAATGAATATTTTCCCATTGAACCTGTACCATCATTTTGCAAAATAATACCTTTTGAGTGTGGGCTTTGTGCTGAATCGCATGCTTCTCTTGGTAATTTCATCTTAGCTGGATTAAACTCGTCAATCATTTTAGTTGATTTAAAAACTTCTGATGCATCTGTTATCCGTTTGTTTGGTGTTACAGAAACATTCCTTCCTGAGCTGTAATAACTGCTTGCCCCATAGTAATCTCTTGAACGATAATGACTTTCCATGTCACTTGTTTTAATTTTTGGTCCACCCATGTTTTTTTCCTCCTGTTTGATTAATTTTTTTATATAGAAACGTCCATATTGACGAATCTAACTGCTCCAAAGGATGACTTTATAACTTTTTTCCAATTGCAGAATTCCTCATAGGCATCTCTTGCAACTTTATTAGTATTCACCCAATCAAAAAATGGCTTTGGTGTACTTTCAATTTCTGTTCCTAATAGTTCTTTTGCCAAACTCTTTATTGCTAACTCATCTACTTCAAATGATGAATAACCTCTTTTCTTACACTCATTTGGCATAACTTCATATACTTGTTTTGGTACTCCCTGCATTTTTTCTTCCAAATAAGTAGTAAAAAACCATCCACCGTAAACTCCTACAATACGCATATCGTGCAGTGTATAACTTTCGCCTTCTTCTACTTCTCTACCTGGTGCAAAAAACAGGTTATCTACCGTTAAAGCATTATGGTTCATTTCTACTAGTCCCATATAACAAGTAAAATAGTACAGCCTTGTTAAAATTGATGCCACATATTCTGGTTCTAACTTACCTTCAAAATATTCTAAGATTTCTCTTAGTGAATATATTTCACATGGCTTTTTTACAAAAATAGCAAAATTACCTTCTTCACATTCAAAATGCCTTTCTACATTTGGAAGCATATATTCGACAATACCCCATATTTTTTTGTCTGGTTTAGAGTAATGCTTTGTTTTTTCTATGTAATTTTCATAATATTTTCTATATTCACTTTTAACTATATAAACTATATAGTCTTTTGTGATATACATTTCTCCAAGTCGAAATGAAGAGTGATGCGTATAGTGTATTTTGTATTCTTGCCCTTTTATAGATTTTATACAAACTGCCTTGGAAATTTTATTGTTTTTATTATCTTGTAATATAGTTATTGCCTGACTGTATAACAGTAATACTTTTTTTGTAATTACAAAATCTTTTATTTTGCGATATTCTTTTGGCTTAAATGCTTCTAAATATGCTTCTTTTTCTTCTGTAATTACATCTAAATCCATTGTAAATATATCTTCGGGTCTACTTGCTACCATTATTTCTTGTTCAGACTTCCGTTTCATAAAACAACTCCTTTCTTCTTTTTTTGTAGAATTACAATTCTACGCTTTTAAATTTTACGTCAACTATTGTATCATATTTATATTCTAAAATCAATACTTTCTATCAACAATTATTTTTTTCCAAAAGTATTGACGTTTTACATAAAAAGTGTTAAAATAACTGATGTTAACCATTAATTGTTTAATATTTGCTTAGTAATAAAGCAAAATAAAAAAAGGAGGTATTAGAACATGTCTTTTGACAATAGTTCCTTACTTCGGAAATTAATTCCTAAAAGCTATCACTTTGATGGCTATAATGAGTTAAATTATCCGAATACTCGTGACAAACCCAAACCGTTTTTTTCTGAAAATGTTACAAAAATTGGTGACTACTATTTAACTACAAGAATCGACAAATTAGGCAATCTTATACTTGAATATGCAAGTGTATGTCCTAATGGAGTTATATCTTTTAAGCCATATTTACTTTCATTTGAAAGTTTTATACAGCTTTTAAAAAACTCCATAAAAGAAAGTAGTGATTTCATCACTTTTGAAATTGAAGCAAACTACAAATATACAGATGGTTTCTGTAAGAATTGTTCTTATAAGAATAAAGATTGTTCTTCTCTTTTGAAGGCATCTCCAATATCTGTTATGGCAGCAGTATCATTTGATGTAACTGATATCAAAAATGCACTTTCAGTGTATTATGATATAAACAAACCACAAACAATACAAGGAGGAAGCAATATGAGCAAAAAAATGAAAAAACTTTTTGGAATGAACTTTGAGTTAGGTATGTCAAAAGATCAGAATATTGCATCAACACTTATGGGTGTTGCAGTAAAAAATCCCGAAAATGGAAATTGGTATGTATTTGATCAGGTAAAACACACTCGCACCAACATTGCAGGAATGAAAATGGGTGACTTCCCTGTATTCTTGCTTCCTACACAGACCTTAAGTGTCGGTGACTTAACAAAAATGGATGGAAAGTACTATTACGTTCAGGGAATCGATCAAAATTACATTACACTGCTTGGTGCCGCTGATGGTATTGTTCGGCAGATGTTACCCAGCGAATGCATTATTCCTGGTATGAACTTTTATACCAAAGTTGTTGCATTCGACACAAAAACATTTATCGATCCTCAGTCTAACCAGAATGTTTCTGGAAATATTATTGCTGCAATGTGCTTAATGCAGTGGAAAGATGGCGATAGTGAATTTTCTTTAGAC
>CATNCV010000073.1 GCA_950096965.1 uncultured Clostridiaceae bacterium
TGATAGAAAATGAAAAATATATTAATTATGGGAATAGGTAGAGCTGGGAAAACTACTTTAAGTAAAATGATAAAAGATAAGTATAATAGTTATAATTTATTACATAGTGATTCTTTGAAATGGGCAATGATAAGAGCAAAAGACCAAGAGGCATATTTTAGAAAAAATGTTGATAAGCAAAAAGAATTTGAACATGGTGAGTATTTTCAAAGAACATTATTAGAATTATATAAATCATTAACTAGTAAAGATACAAAGAAATATGGTTATATTCTGGAAAGTGGTCAATTAGAACCTAGAATTGTTAAGGAAATGATAAATTTTGATGATACAACTGTATTATGCTTAGGATTAGGAAACTTTACAGCAGAAGATATGGTAGAGCAATGTATTAAATATGATACTGAAGAAAGTTGGACTTATGGTTTAGATAGGGACTATTTACTAGAGCATGCTAAGGATTGGTATAGTTGTAATGAAATGTTAAAAATAGAATGCCCTAAGTATGGCATAAAATATATTGATACTTCAAAAAATAGAGAAAAGGTTTTACAGGAAATTTTAGATAGCATACATTAGAAATACAAGATATTGATTTAAATCATAGTATTTGCAAATTTGTAGTTTTTAATAATATTTACTCTTCAAGCTAAATGCTATTTTAGTAAAGAAAAGACTTCCATTTTTGGAGTCTCTTTCTTTACTAAAATATATATTTTATTTATTTATAATTTATTGTTTTTTCACTTCACCATATAGCATATTCAATTTCTGTATTTGCATAAATATTCTTTAATATATTCTTAGTTTCGTCAAATTTCTCATTAATTTCCTTATCCATAATTTCTCCTTTTCTTTGAATTTCATTCATTATTGTAAATAAGTTTTCTATTCGATTGCTTTTTTGATATGGTTTATATATATTTTACCTTTGCTTAAATATATCTCAATCACATCTAGCCTTATAAAATCATCTTGTAAATTTCTTGAATATAAATAATATTCTACTGCTTTCCAAAGGTGTTTTTTCTTTGTATCATTTACTGCTTCTGCTGCTAGTCCATATTTTTTATTTCTTCTGGTTTTTACTTCTATAAATACTATTTCATCTTTATCCAAAGCAATTATATCTATTTCACCTTGCCTACACTCGAAATTTCTTTCTATTACATTGTATCCTATTCTTTTTAGGTAGTCTACGGCTATATCTTCTCCCTCTTTTCCAGTTTCTTGTTTATAATACATTTTTAGTTCTCCTTTATTTTTATTATATTTCCTGGAAGCATTTCTATAACTCCATCTATTTCCATCATTGTAAGTTCCATATTTAATTCTGCTATAGTTATATTTAATGTTCGTGCTATTTCATTAATGTTTGTTGGAGATTTTTTTAATAGATTATAAATTTCCATATATTCTTTTTTTACTTTTTTATTTTTCTTTTTATTATTTTCTCTTTCTTTTTCACATTGTGTTTGTTCTTTGTTTTCTTTAGGCGAATTTCTATATTGCTTTGTGGTATTCCTTACCTCTTTATCCCTTACATTACTTTTATGTTTTATCTTTCTTGTTCTTATTCCTTCTTTTATTTGTATTTTTTCTCCTAAATCACTTAATATTTCGTTCACATCTGTTAATATATGTGCTCCTTTTTTTATTAAGTTATTAGTTCCTCTTCCAGTTTTATCTCCTATTCTACCTGGCACACAATATACCTTTTTACCTTGTATGCTACAATGCCTTGCTGTAACTGAGCTACCGCTTCTAGCTTTTGCCTCTACTACTACTGTGCTACTTGCTATTCCAGCAATTATTCTATTTCTTATTGGAAAATTTGATAAGTTTACTTCTGTATTTGGATGGTGCTCACTAATAATAGCTCCACCACTCTTAATTATTTCTTTTACTAAATCTACATTTTCTTCTGGATAAATATGATTAAATCCAGAGCCTAATACTGCTATCGTTTTCCCTTTTTCATACATAGAACTTTTATGACATACTGTGTCTATTCCCTTTGCCAAACCGACTTACTATTGTAATGCCTGACTTTGATAGATCTTTTGCAAAAGTTGATGCATAATATTCTCCATAAGGTGTGCTGTCTCGGGAGCCCACCATTGCTACACATTTGTTATTCAATATTTTTACATTTCCCATTACGTATAATTTTTGTGGACATTTTTGTATTTTTAGTAAATTTTGTGGGAACTCTTTATCATTTTTATTTATTTCATAAATTTTACTCATTATTATAGATTCCTCTCTTATTTCTTATTATCTATTTATGTAGGTAGCAGGCCTTGTGTCTGCCATACAATTCTTTTATGTTGTACACAATTAATAAGAATGTCGTACTTTAAAATATCCTTGTTCTTTTTTTAGTAATTATTTCCAGTATTTTTTATCTAAATTTCTATACTGTATTGCTTCTGAAATATGTGATACTTCTATATTTTCTTTTCCTTCTAAATCTGCTATGGTTCTTGCTACTTTTAGTATTCTTCCATGTGCCCTTGCACTTAAGCCTAAACTTTCAAATGCTTTTTGCAATATTTTTTTACTTTTACTATCTAACTTACAATATTGTTCTATTAGTTTTGGTGTGAGCTGTGAGTTTGAGTATATTTCTGAATTTTTGTATCTTTCTAATTGTATTTGCCTTGCTTTATTTACTCTTTCTTTTATTTGTTCAGATGTTTCTGCTTCATTCTCATTTTGTAGTTTTTCATATTTTACTGGTGTTACTTCTACTTGAATGTCTATTCTATCTAATAGTGGACCACTTATTCTTCCCATGTATTTTTGTATGCTTTGTGGGGAGCAATTACATTCTTTATCTGGCAAGCCATAAAAACCGCAAGGGCATGGGTTCATTGATGCCACTAACATGAAATTACATGGGTATGTTAAGCTTGCATTTACTCTGCTTATATTTACTATTCCATCTTCTATTGGTGCCCTCATTACTTCTAATGTGCTTTTATTAAATTCTGGTAATTCATCTAAAAATAACACTCCATTATGAGCTAAGCTTATTTCTCCTGGCTTTGGAATTCTACCTCCTCCTACTAGTGAGCTTGGTGATATTGTATGGTGTGGAGCTCTAAATGGTCTTGCTGTTATTAGTGGGGTTTGCTTTGTTAACACTCCTGCTATACTGTGTATTTTTGTTGTTTCTAAGGCTTCTTCAAAGCTTAAATCTGGCAAAATTGATGGTATTCTTCTTGAAAGCATAGTTTTACCAGAACCGAGGCGACCCGGATTAAGAGTACATTGTGCCCACCGAGCTGCTGCTATTTCTAGTGCTCTTTTTATATTTTCTTGTCCTTTTACTTCTGAGAAATCTAATAGATATTTATTTTGTTTTGAAAATAAGTTATTAATATCAGTTTTATATGTTGGAATTGTGACTTTTGAATTTAAATAATTTATTACTTGATTTAAACTTTCTGCTCCTAATACTTCTATTCCTTCTACAACAGAAGCTTCTTTTGCATTTTCTTTTGGTACTACTATTGTTTCAATACCTAACCTTTTTGCCTCAATGCACATTGGTAGTACACCATCTACTTTGTTTATTTTTCCATCTAGTGAAAGTTCTCCTATAAATGCAATATCTTCTAATTGCTCGTTTTCTAGATATTCTGTACAATTTAGTACTCCTATTGCAATTGGAAGGTCAAAAAATGAACCTTCTTTTTTTGTATCTGCTGGTGCCAAATTTACAACTATTTTTCTACTTTGTAGTTCATAACCTGAATTTTTTATTGCTGTTTTTACTCTTTCCTTTGCCTCCCTAATGCTAGTATCAGGAAGACCAACAATTTCAAATCCGTGGCATTCCACCTGAAACATCTACTTGCACAGAAATAAGGTAGCCTTCTAAGCCAAGTAGAGACATACTTTTTACTATTGATAACATATTCTTTTATTCCTTTCGTTTTTTAGATTTTTAACCTTGAATTAGGTTATAGATTTCTGAATTTTTTTGACTTAATTTCTATTATAATAGCATCATTTACATAATTTGTAAATAGGTTTTAAAAATTTTATTGAATTTTTAATTTTATATAAAATACAAAAGCCCTAATCCGATAAATTGGATAGGGCTTTTGTGTGGTAATTTAGCTAAAAACAAAGTTAATGTTAATAGTCGCTTGGAAGAGACCATTCCTCGCATTTTATTGCGGGGATTTTGTTTTGAGACACACGAATTGACTGTTCAACATAGTCAGGTATAATGTTTCCTTTTTCATCAATCATGAGAATCCATGTTGCTGAAGTGGTTAAACCATTGGTAAAAATACCATTGGGTTCTGCTTGTGAAACAACTGTACCACTTGAATTGTAGTAAACCATATCTGGAGAAGTAATACTTGCTGAATATGGAATACCATATCCGATGCATTGCCCTTCATATACCCATTTTCCGGTGTACTCACATTTTGTGTACCAGTAGCAAATTAAATTAGGGTCATCTCTAAGCTCATAAATTTCTTTAAGCTGTGCATATTCAAAGAAATTTGCAAGATCTGGATACCCAATTGCAGCAGCAATTTGTTCTTTCATTTCCTCTGAATACTGCTTATCTCTGTATGAAGAAGAATCGGTACACCCAGTTAAACAACCTATACATACAACTGCTAAGAGAATAATTGCTAACATTCTTTTTTTCATTTTCATATTAGTTACCTCCTCGTAAACATTCTCTGTAGAAAGACTTAAGATCACTGTTTTCAATATCTCCTAAGTCCAAGTTTGGATATCTGTCAACTACATACTGCATAATTGCAGCTTTCTCAACATCTGTTTCTGCCTTGTTGTACTCCTGATATTCCTTTGCAAGGAAACTAGCTGCCGTTTCTGTGTATGCTACCGAATGCTTAAAGATCTCCCGATTTGCATCGACATAAACTTTTTTGTATGCAAAACCGATTCCACCGAAAATAACAACCAAAAGTACTACAATCAGTATCCACCGACCCAATACCTTTCTGCCAACATAATCAGCTTCTCTGAACTCTTCGTCAACATTTGCTTTGAACTCTTTGTCTACTCTCATTTTCTTACCTCCTGTGTTGAGTGCGCGGTTAATAAGTTTCCAATAAGATTAACTCTAAGTGCCTCTAAACATAGTTCCTCCTTATTCAATTACCAATGTACTTTTTAATAACAGTTATATTATAAAATAATTATGTTAATTTGTCAATTCTTTTTTATTTATATTTTGTAATATTTCTGTAATATTATTGCATTTTCATTTAATAATGTTATAATTATTATGCAAAATTTTTATAAGGAGGATAATTTATGATACAAGAAGTCAGAAGATACGCTTTTGAATTATTAAATACAGATAACTCTGGACATAATATGGATCATATAGACAGAGTTTTAAGACTATCTTTAAAATTTGCTAAGCAAGAATGTGCAAATACGGAAGTTATTTCTTTAATTGCTTTATTACATGATGTAGATAATTATAAGTTATTTGGGAAAGAAAATTCTGAAAACTTAACTAATGCAAAAAAGATTATGAACAATTGTAAAATTGATACTGAAACACAAAACTTAGTCTTGTCTTCTTTAAAATGTATTGGCTACAGTAAATTATTAAAAGGTTTTAGACCAGAAACACTTGAAGGAAAAATAGTTTCAGATGCTGATATGTGTGATGCTTTAGGTGCTAATGGTATTATACGAGTTTATACATATAGTATGAAAAATAAAAAACCTTTTTTTGATAAAAGTATTTTCCCAATTGAAAATATGACCGCTGATACATATACAAGTAAATGTGCTGATACTAGTGTTTGTCATTTATTTGAGAAAATATTGAAACTTAAAAATTTAATGCTTACTGATTCTGGAAAAAAAGAAGCTGAATCTAGGCATCAAATTATTGTTGATTTCTTATATCATTTATTTGAAGAAGAAAATGCTCCAGAATGGAGTGAATATTTGGATAATTATCTAAAATTAAACTAAGATGTAAAAAGTTTACGTTACAAAATAGCCCCATTCTCGAAAGAGTTTGGGGCTATTTGATGTAACTTATATAAATTTTATATTAGCTTTAAAACATTAAGATTAATAACGACAACGTGAAAATTCCCACTCGTGCCCACATTCCTTGCAAGTTATAGTCTTAATAATTCTTGGAAATATTTCATCTTTGTTTCGCCTTTCTGAAGTTACTTCACCTGTTAAATTCCGTGCTAAATAATTTTCTGTTCCTTTTGGTGCACAATACTTACACATTTTTCTTAACATTTTTTGTACCTCCTAATTATTTTATAGTAGTAATCGCATAATGTTTTTACATAAAATTCAAGCTTTTTCTTATATTTTATAAAATTTCCTTTAATATATCATATACCTTATGAATTGGAAGCCCCATTACTGTAGAGTAGCTTCCATCTATTTTTTCTATAAAAACACAAAATTCTCCTTGTACAGCATATGCTCCTGCTTTGTCCATTGCTTTTCCTGTTGATATCCAACCTTTTATTTCGTTATCTGTCATATCTTTAAAGAATACTTCTGTCATGTCATAGTCTAAATATTCTTTGTATTTTCCTTCTTTTTCTACTAATATTGCTAAGCCTGTTATTACTTGATGCTTGGCTGCATTTAATTCTTTTAGTATTTTGAATGCATCTTCTTCATCTTTTGGCTTTCCATATATTTTATTATTCTTTATTACCATTGTATCTGAGCCTATTACTATTCTATCTCCTGATGTTTCTTCAAATACTGTTTTTGCTTTTATGTATGATAACCTTTTTGCTTGCTCTTCTGTAGTAAGTCCATCTTCTAATGTTTCATCTGCGTCACTTACTATTACTTCATATTTTAGGTTTAACATATCCATTAGTTCTTTTCTTCTTGGTGATTTTGATGCTAGTATTATTTTCATTTTTCTTTTTGTTTGCTTCTAATTGCAAAACTCCTCCTTTTTATTTATATATTTTTAGTATACATGCATTTAGGATAATTACTACAACCGAAAAATTCTCCCCTTTTTCCTTTTCTTCTTTTCAAATTGCTCCCACATCTGGGGCATTTTCCTATATTTGATATACTATCTTTATATTGTATATAATGTTTAACATTATAGTTATGATTTTTTATTGCTTCTTCATTTGTAATTGCATTTTCCATTATTGTTTTATATATATTATCTATATCAGCGTAACTGAGTATATTTTCTTTACTTTTTATAAATGTACTTAATTGGTTGTCATATAAAACTGTACTTTGTATATCTATCTTTAATTTGCATCTTCTTGTAAATACTACTATTGGATAAATTTTATCTGTCACTCCTTCTAATACCTTTTTTACAATTTCTGCATGCCCATAATTTTGATGTATTGGATTTTTAAAATTGAAACATTTTTGATTTAGATACTGCTTCCACTCAGTAGATTTTTCTTTTCCATAAATTATTCCTCCATAATTTTTAGTTTCTAAAACAAATACTCCATGTTCAGTTATAGCAATATGATCTATTTGCCTACTCTTACCATTATCATTAATCATTATATTATTTATTATATACTTATATCCACTAATATTCTCTAATTGCTTTTTTACTATTTTTTCTCCATATTTTCCTTTATATTGTGGTGATTTTAATTTTAATACTATTAGAACTAGAACTATTATTACTATTATATACATTGTCTTTCTCCTCTTTTGTGCTTATTTTATAAGTATATCATTATATATCAATTATTTGAATACTTTTTGTAAAAGTTTCACATTATTTTTATAATTAAACTTATCCATTTCTTATATTTTCCAATAGATTTTTCAATATTTATAATAATATTACAAATTATAGTTTTTAAAAGTAACTTTTTTACATTTTTCTATTTACAATTTAAAAATAATATGATAAATTAGTGTACATAATTTAATCAAAATTTTTGCATCTTTACATTTTCCGTAGTATAATAATTAAATATAAAAAAGAAAAGAGGTTATTTTATTGACAGCTAATGAAATTTTAAAGAAATACTTTGGTTATGATAATTTTAGAGCTGGACAAGCTGAAATTATTAACCATATTTTGAATAAAGAAGATTGTTTGGGAATTATGCCTACTGGCGCCGGTAAGTCTATTTGTTATCAAATTCCTGCTATGATTTTTGATGGTATAACTGTTGTTATTTCACCACTTATATCACTTATGAAGGACCAAGTGGATAGCTTAAACCAGGTTGGTATTCCTGCTACATATATTAATAGTTCGTTAACTGAAAGCGATTATTTACAAACTATTCAAAATATTTATCATGGAATGTATAAAATTATTTGTGTTGCACCTGAAAGGTTTTTTTCAGATACTTTTATTAGCATGCTTAATTTTTTAGATATTTCAATGATTGCAATTGATGAGGCTCATTGCGTTTCGCAGTGGGGGCATGACTTTAGGCCTAGTTATTGTGAAATTTCGAAGGTTATTTCATCTCTTTCTAAAAGACCTGTGGTAGTTTCTTTTACAGCTACTGCTACTCAGGTTGTTAAAGATGATATTATTAAGCTTCTTAATTTGCAAAATCCTTTTGTTTTAACTACTGGTTTTGATAGGGAAAACCTTTATTTTAGTGTGCAAACTCCTGAAAGTAAAAAGGATTTCTTGCTTAATTTTTTAGAGGATCATAAAAATATATCTGGTATTATTTATTGTTCTACTAGGAAAACTGTTGATGAAGTTTATGAAAGGCTTTGTAATTATGGCTATAAAGTTTCTAGGTATCATGCAGGAATGAGTGAAAAAAGTAGGTCTACCTCTCAAGATGACTTTGTATATGATAGAACTGAAATTATGGTTGCTACAAATGCTTTTGGAATGGGTATTGATAAATCTAATGTAAGATATGTTATTCATTACAACATGCCTTCTGATTTAGAAAGCTATTATCAAGAAGCTGGACGTGCTGGGCGCGATGGAGATAAGGCTGAGTGTGTATTACTTTTTAGTAGAGCTGATGTTGTTACAAATAAGTTTTTAATTGAGCATTCTTCTGAAGGAAGTCATACTAATGAATATCAGAAGTTAAATGAGATTGTAGATTATTGCAATACTAGTAAGTGCCTTAGAAGTTACATTTTAGAGTATTTTGGTGAAGTACCTAATTTTGATAATTGTAATTTTTGCTCTAATTGTAATTCTCAAATAGAAATAACTGATATTACTGTTGACGCTAAGAAAATTTTATCTTGTATTAAAAGAATGAATGAGCGTTTTGGTGCTGGGTTGGTTGCTGATGTTCTTAAAGGTTCTAAATCTGCTAAAGTAAAATCTTTTGGCTTCGATTCACTTTCTACTTATGGAATTATGAGTGAATATAGTAGAGATACTATTAGGGATTTGATTTCATTTTTAGTTGCTGAAGGTTATATTAAAAGTATTGGGGATAAATACCCTATTTTAGCTTTGGATGTTAAGGCAGTAGATGTTTTATTTTCTGATACTCAGGTTGTTATCAAAAAGAAGATTGAAAGAATTTTGAAGCCTGAGAAGAATAGGAAAAATGACTTTGAGAGTTTACCTTTTGATAATGATTTATTTGAAATATTACGTGATGTTAGAAGTGATGTCGCGGAAGAAAATAATGTTCCACCTTTTATTATATTTGCAGATGTTTCTTTAAAACAGATGTCCACATATTACCCAACAGATGTGGATAGTATGCTTAAAATAAGTGGTGTAGGTAGCTTTAAGCTAGAGAAATATGGTGATATATTTATAGAAACTATTAGAGATTACGTTAAAGTACATGATATTAGAAAAGCTGATGTTTTAGAAAAACCTAAGACTAAAAATAATGCACCTGCTAAGGCTGATACTAAATTAGTTAGTTATGAACTTTTTACTAAGGATGGAAAATCTATTAAAGAAATTGCTGAGATTAGAGATTTAACTGAAAGAACCATAGAGCAGCATTTGTTAGATTGTTATGAAAATGGCATTGATATTAATTTAGCAAAAGAGGTTAATACTAATTTTGAAGATGAAATTTATAATGCTATTAATAGGTGTAATTCTGGTAAGTTACGTGAAATTAAAGATATGCTTCCTGATGAAGTTAGTTATTTTGATATTAAGTTGCCGCAGGCATCGCATTCACCCTGGGCCGTGGATTCTTGCCAGGATTCAACGAAGGCTCTTTTACCATTAATGTAAGCGCACTGCCTGGCATTTCGCTTGACGAAAGCG
>CATNCV010000074.1 GCA_950096965.1 uncultured Clostridiaceae bacterium
TTTTTATATCATTTATTCTTTAATGACTATACCATACTTAATAAAATTTTTCTACTAATTATAAAAAAGTTATTATTATTTTATAATTCCAAGTTACACATTCTAGCGCAAAGTATCTTATGTATCCTACTGTTTTATATGTAGAATATAAGTTTAATTCATATCCTCTTGATATTTGTGCGTATTTACAGGTTATTTTGGATGTGAATACTTTTAAGCCAATTGGCCCTGTATACAGTACCTTAAGAGACAAGTATTTTTATATAGATAATAATACTACTCTTGAGCAAATAGCTAAGGAAGATTCTCATTATGCTAGAATAATTGGCAACTTTTTAGATGACCTTTATTCTAAGAATAACAGAAAAGATGTAAACGAGTTAGCGAATATAAAAAAACAGTAAATAGAAAAGAGCAAAACATTTTTAGTGTTTTGCTCTTTTTGTAAAGAAGAAAAGGCATGGTACCACTACTACATAAAATTTGATTTTTCCTATGTAGTAAAGAAAGTATGGACACTAGGCCATCCCTTACATCCGACTTCTGACTTCAGACTTCGGACTTACTTTTATGACATTTTTTCTTTTATTTTAACTAAAGTATTTAAAGCATCAATAGGTGTTAAGCTGTTTACATCAATTTTATCAATTTCTGTTGCTATTTCTGCAAGTTTGAAGTTGAACATATCTAGTTGCCCTGCTGTTTGCTTTTTTTCTTCTTTTTGTATCGCTTTTTCGCTTATTATGCTTTTTCTTTCTAAACTTTTTAATATTTCTGTTGCCCTTTTGCTTACATTTTGTGGTACTCCTGCTAGGCGTGCTACATGTACTCCATAACTCTCGTCAGTTCCACCTGGAAGTATTTTTCTTAGGAATATTACATCTTCCCCCTTTTCTTTTACTGCTACTTGGAAGTTTTTTATCCCTTCTATTTTATCTTCTAACCCAATTAATTCATGGTAATGTGTCGCAAACAATGTTTTTGCTCCACATTTTTCTTTGTCTACAATGTATTCTGCTACTGCCCATGCTATTGAAAGTCCATCATATGTTGATGTTCCTCTTCCTATTTCGTCTAATATTACTAAACTATTCCCTGTTGCTTCTTTTAGTATTGTAGCTACTTCCATCATTTCTACCATAAATGTACTTTGCCCCATGCTTAAGTCATCTGAAGCTCCTACTCTTGTAAATATTTTGTCTACTACTCCTATGTGTGCTTCTGTTGCTGGAACAAATGACCCTATTTGTGCCATTAATGTTATTAATGCTACTTGCCTCATATATGTAGATTTTCCTGCCATGTTTGGACCTGTTATCATTGCTAGCCTTGTTTCATTTTTATCTAAATAAGTATCATTTTGAACAAAGCTTCCTGATGGTAACATTTTTTCTATTACTGGATGACGTCCATCTTTTATATCTATTATTCCAGTGTTATCGACGGCTGGTTCTACATAGTTTAAGTCTTCTGCTACTGTTGCAAATGAGCATAGAACATCAAGTATTGCTATTACTTCTGCTGAAGTTTGTATTCTTTTTATTTTACTTTCTATATCATCTCTTATTTCTACAAATGCGTTATATTCTAAGTTTATAACTTTTTCTTCTGCTCCTAATATTTGGTTTTCTAAGTTTTTTAACTCTTCTGTTATGTATCTCTCTGCATTTGCTAATGTTTGTTTCCTTATATATCTTTCAGGCACTTGATCAAAATTAGATTTTGTAACTTCTATGTAGTAACCAAATACTCTGTTAAAGCCTACCTTTAAACCTTTTATTCCTGTTTTTTCTCTTTCTTCTGCCTCTAGTTTAATTATCCAAGTCTTTCCTTCTGTTGTTGCCTTCTTTAAGTGGTCAATTTCTTCGTTGTATCCTAATTTTATTAGTCCACCTTCTTTTACACTTAATGGTGGTTCATCGACTATTGCCTCTTCTATTAGTCTATAAATATCTGATAATTCATCTAGTTTTAAATATAATTCTTGCAATAGTGGTGATTTTGTACCTGCTAATACTTTCTTAACTTCTGGCAATTGTTTAGCTGAATTTTTAAGTGAAATTAAGTCTCTCCCGATTAGCACTTCCATATGATATTCTTCCTGCTAATCTTTCTATATCATATACTTTTTTAAGTAATTCTGTTATATCCCCTCTTAGTATAATATTCTCTTTTAGTTCTTTTACAGCGCTTAATCTATTATTTATTTCTGTAACATCTATTAATGGGTCATTTATCCATCTTCTTAAATGCCTTCCCCCCATTGATGTCGAAGTTTTATCTAACACCCATAAAAGTGTGCCTTTTTTAGATTTATCTCTCATTTTTTCTGTTAGCTCTAAGTTTCTTCTTGCATTTATGTCTAAGCTCATATATTTAGTTGTATTATACATTATTATTTTATTAATGTGTTCTAAGCTATTTTTTTGTGTATCTATTAAATAAAACATTAATCCATTTATAGAAGCTAGTGCCATTTTTTTCTCTTCTATATTTTCTATACTAATATTATTTTCATTTGTTATTTCTAGTTTTGGAACCTCAATCCTAAAAGCTTCTTCCTTTATTTTTGAAATAAATACATCAAAACGTTCTTTAATTTTATTTATTTCTTCTAAAGAGTCATACATAAATGAATTTACTACTATTTCTGCTGGGTTATATCTTGATATTTCATCTAATAATTTAGGAAAGTTATTACTGTCAGTTATTTGCGTAGTTCTAAAATCTCCAGTTGAAATATCACATACACTTATTCCAAAAAATGTACCTGCTTTATATATACTCATAATATAATTATTCTTTTTTTCATCTAGCAAATTACTTTCCATAACTGTACCTGGAGTAACTACACGTATCACACCTCTTTTAACTATACCTTTAGCTTGTTTAGGGTCTTCTAACTGTTCACAAATTGCAACCTTGTAACCTTTTTCAATTAACCTTGAAATATATGTATCTGCCGCATGAAAAGGAACTCCACACATAGGTGCTTTTTCTTCTTGTCCACAAAGTTTTCCTGTTAAAGTTAATTCTAATTCTTTTGAAACACGTATCGCATCATCAAAAAACATTTCATAAAAATCGCCCAAACGATAAAATAAAATACAATCGCTATATTCCTCTTTTGTTTTTAAATATTCTTGCATCATAGGTGAAAATTCCGCTTTTTCCGCCATATTCCAAATCTCCTTTTCCGCACGCTAGGGACGGTCCTTTTCGTTCCGATTTCGGAACGCAGGGGACACTCCTTTTTAGTGTACTTTATATTTTAATTTTTATTAGTCTTTCATGTTTTCCTTTATATATTTTTTTCTTTTATTGATGTATAAATTGTTTTACACTTTATTTGTATAATTAATGTTATAAAAAATATTTTCCCGATTTTATTACATAACACTAATTCCCCAAAGTGACAGATACCCCAAAAGTGACAGATACCCCAAAAGGAAACGTCCCCAATTGGAACTATTTTTCCAATTCTATTCCAAATACATTATCTATTCCATTTTTCAACCTTATTAATAATGGGTTTTGCTTTTCTTCATTTTCAACTAAACTTTTATACATATTTCTATAATACCATTCTTGCTGTTTCTCTCCTCTTCTAAATGCTGAAAAATCTTTATACCCTTTTTGTTTAAATATTCTTTCCATGTCTTCAATATTAGCTATTTTGTCTGCAATTACTACTAATTTTTCTCTTAATGTCTTTTCTTTCATTTTTGTTATTTTATTTTGTTTTCTTTCTTCCCAAGTCTTAGTCTTATCTAGTTCTGATGCTATATCTACTAAATGTTCTATATCTTCACCAAATTTTCTTTTTATATCTTGTAATGTATATTTAGTATCTTCTGCAACATCATGTAAGTATGCTGCTGATATTACATTTTTATCTGCTCCATAGCATCTTAGTATTTCTGCTACTGCTATTGGGTGAACTATTGCTGGCTCTTCTGGATTTGCTTTTCTTACTTGCGAGCTATGCGCAATTATTGCAAACATTAAAGCTTTTTCAATTATATTTTCAGACATTTTTATTTCTCCCTTATCTTTCTTCTTTTATTCTCTTAATTATATCTATTTTCTTTTCTAGTTTTTGTTTTATTTCATCTAATTTTTTTATTCTTTTTTCTATATGCTTTGGATCATGTGCATATGCATCACAGTATTGAATATATAGTAATTTTTTTGTTAGTTCTATATTATCTTTATTGACATTATCTACATTAATTATATTATCATGATTTTCTATTAAATAGCTTATTTCTTCTACTTCTTTTTTATTATATCCTAGTCTATCTAAAATTTTTTTTGACATCTCTGCTGATACTTGAGGATGTCCATAAAAATGTCTTATTTGTCCATCTTCTTGGTATGAATGTGGCTTTCCTATATCATGTAAAAGAAGTACTAACCTTATTTGTAAATCTGGTTTTGACCTTTGCATGGCCACTTTTGTATGGCTCCATACATCATAGCAATGGTGTGGATGTTTATGGTCAAAACTTTCACAGTCTTTTAATTCTGGAATTATTGTAAATAACATATTTTCATCTAGATAATATATTTCGTTTTTTATTATAATATTTTCTAATTCTTCTTTTCTTGTAATTGTATTTTCTTTCTCCATTTTCAGCATCCTTATTTATTTTTTAATAAATTTCACCTTTTAGGTACCACATGTGTTCTGATACTATTTTCAAGTCCACCATATTTCCTATTAATTCTTTATTTCCTTCAAATACTACTACCTTGTTTGTATCAGTTCTTGCTGTTAGCATTTCTTCGTTATTTTTACTTTTCCCTTCTACTAACACTCTTTGTATTGTTCCTATGTATTTATCGTTGTTTTCTTTTATTTGACTTTCTACCAATAGTTTTAATCTGTCAAAACGTTTATGTTTTATTTCCTCTGGTATTTGATTTTCCATTCTGTCCCCTGGTGTTCCTACTCTTCTTGAGTATATGAACATGAATACTTGCTCGAAGTGTACCTTTTTTACGACATCTAGAGTATCTTCAAAATCTTCTTCTGTTTCTCCTGGAAATCCTACTATTATATCTGTTGAAAATACTATGTTTGGTACCCTTTTTTTCATTTTTTCTACTAGACTTAAGTATTGCTCTTTTGTATATTTTCGGTTCATTATTTTTAATACATTTGTACTTCCTGATTGAAGTGGTAAGTGTACTATTTTGCTTACTTTTTCGCAATCTCTTATTGCTTCTATTACGTCATCTGTGAAATCCTTTGGGTGTGGTGATACAAAGCGTATTTTTTCTATTCCTTCTATTTTATTTACTATTCTTAATAGTTTTGCAAATGAATTTACTCCTTCATATTCTTCAAATTCTATTTTCTTTTCACGTTCTACTCTTAAATATGAGTTAACATTTTGCCCTAATAGGGTTATTTCTTTGTAGCCTTGTTCTGCAAGCAATTTTACTTCTTCTATAATGTCTTTTGGACTTCTACTTCTTTCTCTTCCACGTACATATGGAACTATACAATAGCTACAAAAGTTGTTACACCCATTCATTATTGTTACTGATGCTTTTATTTTGTCATTTCTTGAAATTGGTAAACCTTCTATTATCTCTCCATCTATATCTATTACATCTCTTATTTTTTTATTTTCTTCTAAAGCTTTGTAAAGGTCTTGTGGCAGTTTATGAAGTGTATGTGTCCCAAATATTATATCTACATATGGGTAACTTTGCTTTAGTTTTTTTATTATATGTTCCTCTTGCATCATGCACCCACCTATTGCGATTATTGTGCCTTTATTTTCTTTTTGTTTTTTTACTTCTCCTACTTTTCCAAATAGCTTTTCTTCAGCATTTTCGCGTACACAGCAAGTGTTGAATAAAACTAAGTCTGCTTCTTCCATATTTAATGTCTTTTTGTAATTCATCTTTTCTAGCATTCCACTTAATTTTTCCGAATCATTTTCATTTAACTGGCATCCCATTGTTAATATATAATATTTTAATATTTTTCCTTTATTTATTTCATTTACTTTATCTATATATTTTAGTTCTTCGTCTATATTTATTTTCTCCAAAGCTTATTTCTCCTTTTTAATTTCATTCGCTTTATTTTATTACATTTTGTAGTTTTTTTCAAGGGGAATATACTACATTTTGTTACTTTATTTTTACATAATTATTTGTTTTAAAGTTAAATCCAACTTACTATTTCGACAAAACTTCCTAAATTTTGCTATTGCAATTTTTCATACTTTATGTTAATATTGTTTTGTTTAGTATTTTATTCCTATTAAACTTTTAGGATATTCTTTCCTAAAATATTTCCCAATTTTTTTATGATTTCAAATATGAAGGAGATGATTTTATAGAATTACTACAATTAAAAAATGATTATACTTTTAAGCGTGTTTTTGGCTTTATTGGAAATGAAGATATTACAAAAGGGTTATTAAATTCTATATTAAAAGAACCTGTTTCTGACATAACTCTTGATTGTAACAAAATTATTGAAGCAGACCTGTTAGATGACAAACTTGGAATTCTTGATATACGTGCTAAAATTAATAATTCTATTGATTGTGATATTGAAATGCAAGTTGTTGATCAAAATAATATTGAAAAGAGAATTCTGTTTTATTTAAGTAAAATGTATAGTCAAAATATAAAAAAAGGACATAATTACTTTGAGGCTAATAAATGCATTGCTATTCTATTTACAAATTTTGATATAAAAAGCATTGCACATATTGAAAAATACATGACTAAATGGAATTTTCGTGAAGAAGAATATACAGATTCAATCTTGACAGATTCACTTGAAATTTATATAATAGAAATGCCTAAGGTAAAAAAGTACTCTAGGAGTAAAAAACTAGATACTTGGGTTAATTTTATTATAAAGTCAGGTGATATTGATATGAGTAATGCAGATGAATCATTAAAAAAAGCTAAAAAAGTATTAGAAGAAATAAGTCAAAATGAACATGAAAGATACTTAGCAGATTTACGTGAAAAATATGTATTAGATCAAAATAATTTAGTAAAAACAGGTTATGATCGTGGTTTTTTGCAAGGCGTAAAGGATGGAATTGAACAAGGTATTGAACAAGGTATTGAGCAAGGTATTGAACAGGGTATTGAACAAGGTATTGAACAAGGTATTCAGCAAGGCTCTAAGCAACGTGAAATTGAAATAGCTAAAGAAATGAAAAAGCAAAGCTATTCAATGGATGAAATTCAAAAAATAACAAAGTTAACTAAAGAAGAAATTGAAAATCTATAATTAAATAATTATTTAAAAATACTAAACACATACTATATACAGCCCTATGAATAATATAGGGTTGTAATTTTTGTTATATAATAACAAATGAAATGGCTCCATAAATCTTTACTGTGTAAAATTTAATTTTTTATATAAAATAAAAAATATCATAGCAAAAATAAGTCTTTATTTTTGAAAGTTTTTGACCATCCCAAATCTTTCGATTTTTTCTATGCAACAAAAAAAGAATGGTTTCCCACTCTATTTTATAATTCTTATTGAATTCCATATTTTTTCTTAAATTTATCTGCTCTACCACCTGTTGTTTCTCTTTTTAAATTACCTGTCCAGTATGGATGACATTTTGAGCAAACGTCTACTTTCATATCAGCTTTTACTGAATTTGTTTTCATTACGTTTCCACATGCACATGTAATTGTACTTTCTGTATATGTTGGATGCATTCCTTCTCTCATTTTGTATTCACCTCTTCCTCTCTTTTTTAAACTATCTTTATTATATTATCACACAAATACTTTTTTTTCAAGTATTTATATGTTTTTTATTTATTTTTCTTGTTCTTGCACATATTTTGCCGAAGCTTCTAGTTCATCTTCTATTGATGGATGAAATACAAACTTATTAACCATATTGAACAAGCATGCAAGTACTACTATAATTAATAATACCTTTTTCCAAACTTTAGCTATCATTTTTTTCTCTCCTAAAAATTATTTCACATATTAATTATACTATAATTTTCTATTTTGTCAATGCCCCTTTTGTTAATCTTTACCTTATGTTATCTTCTTTATTTTCATATTTTATATTTTGTGCTATATTTGTAATTCTATTTTCATTTTCTACTCCATCGTGTATAATTGTACCTGTTCTTGAGTCTAATATTAAAGAAAAACTATTTATATTTGGTAATCTTCTTGCTGATATTTTATTTGCTCTTAACTTATTAAACATTTCTTGTAAATCTTTTTCTATTACTTGTCTACTTTTGTGTTCTTCTCCTACTGGTGTTACTCCTAGTACTATTCCTATATTTATAGTATCTGTAATGTTTTCTTTATTTTTCATTATTTCTTCATATAAATTATCTATTTTTATACATCTTACTATTTCATCTTTTTCATCTAATTCAAAATCTTTTTCACAATTTCCTTTGTAAACATTCATATGTGCCAAAAATGAAAAGTTTTTCTCATATGCTATCAATGCTATGCAAGACTGTAAACCTATTGTAAGTAATAATGGTTCTTTACTATTTGCTACTGCATATTCTCTCATATTGACAAACTTTATTAAATCTGTTTCTTGTTCTTCTATATTAAATTTCATTACTTTTAGAGCATTTTCTATAAATTCTTTTTCCATCTATTTTTCTTCCTTTAATTTTTTTCTTAAATATATTAAATAGTACGCTATTGAAATTTGGAAAATCATTATAAATGCTGATAATCCAAGTATATATGGTATTCCTTTGTTGTACATTACTCCTGCAAAGTATATCCCTATTGATGTTCCTATTAGACCTATTATATAGCGAATGTTTGTAAATATCATTTGATATTCATTTAATACTCTATTAATATATGGTGCATCTATTATGTTTTCATATGCTGTTGAAATTAGAATTGACCATGTCATAGCAATAAAGCATATTGTTAAATTTTTACTTATAAATGCTATTGCATATAGTAAAAATCTAATTCCAAATTTTATACTTACTGTTATATAATCATTTTTCCCTGTAAGATATTTTAAGGCTATAATTCCTATTAAATCTGCTATTAATCCTACTAATAATAAATAATTTGTTGCATTTCCAGCTGAAAAATTTAATATATTTGTAAGCATTAACATTTTTAGTCCTAAGCCTGTTTTCATTGCTATTTGCCCACAAAAATAGTCTACTATATATAAACGAACTATTTTGTCTTTTAGTATATACGTTATCACTTCTTTAAATTGTATTTGTTTTTCTTGAATTTGAGGTCTTTTTATATTTAATATTGTTATAATTGCTAGTATTAAAAATACAATTGATATTAATAAACATACATTATAATCAATTAATATATTTGCTAATGTTTTCCCTATTAAAATACCTCCAACTAAAATTCCTATATCACTAAATAA
>CATNCV010000075.1 GCA_950096965.1 uncultured Clostridiaceae bacterium
TGGTCGTGAAAAAGGTATTACTCAATTTGGTAGAATTGTAGAAGAACTTGGTATAGAAATGTTTGCTGCATCTTCTCCTCAAGCTAAAGGAAGGATAGAAAGATTATGGGAAACACTTCAAAGTAGATTGGTTACTGAATTTAGAATTAATGATATTAAAAGTATTGATGAAGCGAATAAATTTCTAATTAGTTATATTGAAAAATATAATTCTAAATTTAGTGTAAAAGCTACTAGTAATAAAAATGTATATCTTAAATTACCAAAAAGGTATGACCTTGATGAGCTTTTATGTGTTAGGTTTGAAAGAACGATAGATAATGCTGGTGTATTTTCTATTAATAATAGTAAATTTCAAGTTATAGATAAGTATTTACCGCCTAAAACGAAAGTTCAAATATACCTAAGTCAAAAAATTGGTATGCGAGTAAAGTCTAATAATAAACTTTATGATGTAGAGCCTTTAGAAGTAATTTCTAAAGACATTGTAGATAATAATTCATCTAACTATCATCAATGGTTACCAGATGTAATAATTAATTTAATTAATGAATTTTATCTAAGAGATGCAAAAGCATCGTAAATTAAATCTATCGCCTAATGATAGTATTTACAAAAAGAATAAATTTAAAACAAAAGATTAAATCTTGAGCCTGCCTCCGCGGCGAGCGGAACAAGCCAAGATTATACATAGGTGAATTTTTCGCTAATAAAATAAAGCTATTTTTTAGTGAAATTTTCAAAAAGTATTGACAGGTTAACATCGTTTTAACTTTTGGTATTTTTTCATTTATATAAAATAAGGGGCTGCCAAAAAAAGTAAGTCAAAAGGGGCGAGAGAAATTGACACATCTTTAAAAGATAAAGTGTGTCAATTTCCCCTGTCCAGTAAGATTAAATTAAGTACACTTTATAAAAAGTTGTATGATAGACAGTTAAAAGGATATAAAGTTATAGTTCTAAAAGTAGTGAAATTTAATTTTAGGAGGATTTTATTATGGTAGAGATAACTTATCACAAAGAGGGAGATTTTTTCATTCCTGACTTATATTTGGAAAAGGAAGATTATGAAAATGATTATATCATTGGAAAGTATGGGCATTTAAGATTAGAATATTTAAAAAATCATAAGAAAGCAGAATATATAATAATGTTTATGGATAAAACTTTAAGAAAACATATTGTAGAAACTGATAAACAAGCTAAACAAAGATTTGAAATACTTATGAAACAAATGCTAGAGAAAAATCCTATTGATGAAAATTTGAAAAATACTAATCCTTTAAAATGGACTGGACTTATGAATAGTTATAAGCATTCAGTTGAAGAAATTATACTAAAAGAACTAATTTATTGTTAATTCAAAAATGAGCAGAGATTTGTTGGTTTTCTCTGCTCTAATCTTATAAATTTTCGTCTTTCTTTTAGTATAAATTATACTTCTTTATTTCACAATTTTTTAATCCTCTATTTAAGAATTTACCATCATCTATTCCATTAAAATAGCCACTAAATGCTTTTGATACTCCACTATGAGCTACTATTAAAACATTTTTATAATTTTTTACTTTTAGTTCATCTAAAAAATTGTAAACTCTATTAAAAAACTCTTTAATATTTTCACTTGTTCCATATTTAATAGTAGCATAATAGTTCCAATATTCTTCTCTATTTGTTACTTCAATAGGCTGTCCACTTAAACTTCCTGGATCTCGCTCTCTAATCCTATCATCTATTACTATGTTTTTATTCTTAATATTGATAATGTTAGCAGTATGTATTGCTCTTGATAATGGAGATGATATAATAAAATCATATTCAATATTCTTTATTTTTTCTTTTAACTCTTCAGCTTGTTTTATTCCTGTTTCATTTAAGTCCTCATCTTCTCGGTTATATAAACCATATAAATTATGGTTTACTTCTCCATGCCTTACTAAATATAATTTCATTCATTCCCACCTACAATCTTTTTTCATATATAAAAGCTCTTTCACTTGATATATTTCCTAATTTGCCATACTCTTGATTTTTAACAATAGTTTCATAGATTTTTTTACACCCACAATTTTCATAAAACTTAAAATTGCATGATTCATCTGTTAATATTTGTAGATTTTTCATATTATCTTTTTTGGCTAACTTAAATACTTCAAGTAATAATTTCTTTCCAATGTTTTTTCCTCTATAATTTTTGTCAACTATCAATATAGAAACTTCTCCATCAAAATAATTTTCTAATTCTTTAGGTAAATAATCATAATTATTTTCATAAGTTTTTAAAGCCTCTAAATCTTTAATATCTTTACTTTTGTATAATTTATTTTTAATAATTGTGTAAAATTTCTTTTTCAATAAATGTTTCTTAGAATTATCTTTTGAATATCCACTAAATCCAACTAATTTTCTTCCATCCATATAAGTAACAATTTTTTCACTTTCTTCTAATACTGTAAATAGATATATCCAAGCACAAATATTACCAGTAGCACCACATTCTTTTTTACCTAAATTCCATTCATTTGCAAGAAGTTTTACTGCTTGTTTCATTTTTGAATAATACATATACTTCTCCTAATTTTCTAATCTTGTACGCTCTTTATATCTTGTAGTTCAAATCTATATTTTTGACCATTTTTATTAACTTCATCTAAAAACATATCATAAGGTCTTGCCCATAATTTATTATCTCCATATAAAGCTCTATATGCAACCATTTTTTCTCCTGTTTCACTATGATAAATAACATCTTCGACAATATATAAATCTCCTTTGTAATGTTTATAAACTCCTTTAATTTTTAATTCTCTCATAATCTTTCTCCTTTATTTTACTAAACTTAAATCTCCATTTATAACTATTGGCGAAAATCCTGATATTTCATCATATAACATTCCTTCTGGAATATCATTATATAAATATATTTTTTTATTTTTCATAAATGCCTCATATATTTCAATAAATGTTGCTCCACCTATATAATTCTTTTTTCCATTTTTATCAAAATTTAATGTTAATACTGCATCCATTGTTGCAATTCTTTCTTCACTCATTCTAAACATTCTAGCTTTAAATTCTGCATGTTCTTTTTTTCCTAAATTCCAACTTTTCTTTTCTGCATCTGGTTCATAATATGAATTTGGTAATTCTACTATATGTCCCATTTCTTCTAATTTTTCTTTTATTGGTGCTATATCCTTATAAAATGCTTTACTACATATAATTAATATTTTCATAAATTCTTTCCTCCTCATCATTATTTTATATGCAAATTATAACAATAAAATCTACATATTACAACGAAAATAGCAAAATTTGTTGACTTTTAGCTAAATTCGTGGTATATATTATGTGTATTCTAGTTAGGAATACAAGAATATTGATGTCTTCTTTGGAATTTTATAATTCCTCAGGTGCCAGGCGAAAACGAGTCGCATAAGGGATTGCGAGCTGGTTATTATAAAGTGTGAAAAATTTTTAAATAATAGTAAACTTGTCCAGTATTTAGAAGTAATTAGAAAGCCATAAGTGCAAAATTCAATATTCTATTTACATACACACTAAAAAATGAGTACATATTTAAAACTCAAATTTTGTTTGAGCTTATTAAATTTGTATTCGTAGTAGGTAAATAGAGTATTGGTGTATCGCTTATGGCTTTTTGTTGTGCATAAATTTCTGTCCTCTCTTTATTCAGAAACAAAAAGAGCTTAACAATTTATTTTTGGTATGTAAATAAATTGTTAAGATAAGCAAAAGAATATATGAACGATATTAAATATATTCTTTTGCTTTGGCGAAGCCAAACATAAATTATCTATCGCAAGATTAGATAATTTATGAGCCCTCCGTAAGGAGCCCAACTAGACATCTTTCCAAAACGAAGTTTTGAAAGTGTCATAGTGGGTTACATACTTTCAAAGAAAGTTATGTAACAACTCCCTTCGGTCGCTACTTGCTACCTACAGAAAGGAAATATATTGGACAAGAACAAAACAAATTATTCAGTAGCTAGAGTAGAAACTTATACTAAAACAAGTATAACTAAAGCTGAAAGGCACAACGAAAGAAAAAATAAATCATATTCTAATATGAATGTTGATTTAACTCAAACACACAACAATATACATTATAAAAGATGTGAAACTACCTATAATGAAAAATTAAAAGAGTTGCTTGATAAAGGACATGTATCATTAAGAGGTTTAAAAGATAATGCTAAACTTTTTGATGAACTCATATTTGATATTAACTCTGATTATTTTGAAAAACATGGTGGTTATGAATTTGCAAAAGGATTTTATGAGAAAGCCTTTCACTTTGCTGAACAGGAAATGGGAGCTGATAACATTATATCAGCAGTAATGCATGCAGATGAGCTAAATACTGCTTTAACTGAAGAATATGAAAAACCTATCTATCATTATCACTTGCATGTTGTAGCACTTCCTGTTGTGAGAAAAGAAGTAAAATGGACTAAAAAATGCAAAGATAAATCTTTAATTGGAACTACAAAAGAAGTTATCAATCAAGTTAGCCATAGTAATAAATGGAAATCAGAACAAGTATTAGATAATCAAGGAAAGCCTGTATATGATAAAAAAGGAAATGCAATTTTAATAAAATCATATAGCTTATTACAAGACAGATTTTTTAAGTATATGTCTGATAGTGGTTATAAAGACTTTATTCGTGGTGTAAAAGGCAGTAATCAAGAACATTTAGATGATTTGCAGTTTAAAATTAAGAAAGATACTGAAAGACTAGAAAACATTACAAATAAAGTTGAACAAAAAGAGTCTTCTCATAATTCCTATATGAAATATGATAAGCAAATTGAAGACATTTCTTCTTTAGGAAAGCAAAAGAGATTTTCTAAAAAAATTGAACTAGAACAAGAAGATTATGAGAATTTAACACAATATGCTAAAAAAGGAATTGTAGCAGATAAAGAAATATATGAGCTTAATAATAAAATTGATAATTTAAGAAATGCAGTAGATAAATGGAAATCTTTATATGATGATATAGTAGAAAAAACAAAAGACTATTTTCATGCTCTAAAACTTGCACCACAAAAGGTCACAAACTTCTTTAAAAGTCTGTTTGATAAAGAAAAGCAAGATGAATTAGAAAGGCAACGACTTGAACAAGAAAAAATACAAGCTGAAAGAAAAGCTCATGAACAAGCTAAAGAAAAAGAAAGACTTGAAAAACAGAAACTAAAAAACTTTCCTAAATACAAGAAAAGGAGGGATGATAGAGATGCAAGATAATGAAAAAATATATAGAATTGAACTAACTAATGAAGAATATGAGTTTTTAGAGAATTTAAAAACTGAATTTTGTAATAAACTTTCTAAAATGAGCAATGAAGAAATTACAGAATATTTAAAAAGTTTTTATCCAGAGCAAAATTTGAACTTTGAAAAAGAAATAAAAGGTACTGTTTATAAGGTAAATACCTATTTTAACAAAGATTCGGAACACACAATACTAACTAGATTTTTTGAAATCTTCCAAAAGTAATATTTTTGTATTGAATTTTTAGTTTGAAATATGGTATATTATAAACACTACTTGAAAGTAGCTATAATTTTATATCGTATTTCAAGCTGTCTAAAGAAAGGAGTAAATTATGAAACAGCTAGAAAGCGATAAAATCACTGCTTTATACTGTCGTTTATCAAGAGATGATGAACTATCAGGAGAAAGCAATAGTATAAAAAATCAAAAATTAATTTTAAGTAAATATGCAGAAGATAACAAATTTCAAAACATTAAATTCTTTGTTGATGATGGGTATTCTGGAACTACTTTTACAAGACCTGCTTTTATGGAAATGATGGAACTTGCTGAACAACGGACAAATTGGAACAATTATAGTAAAAGACCATTCAAGACTTGGCAGAAATAGACTTGTCGTAGGACAACTTCTTGAAGAAGATTTTGTAAGACTTAATATTAGATATATTGCAATTATGGATAATATTGATAGTAGTAAAGGTTTAAATGACTTCTTGCCTATTCAAGATTGGTTTAATGAAATGCATGCAAAAAATACAAGTCAAAAAGTTAGAGCAGTCCTTAAAAGTAAAGGCGAATCTGGAATTTCACTTGCTAATAATGTGCCTTAT
Source organism: uncultured Clostridiaceae bacterium (assembly GCA_950096965.1). Classification (GTDB taxonomy): domain Bacteria; phylum Bacillota; class Clostridia; order TANB77; family CAG-508; genus UMGS1663. The sequence continues at coordinate 6,138 of CATNCV010000075.1, forward strand.
GGTTATAAAAAAGATGAAAATGATAAAACAAAATGGGTTATTGATGAGCCATCAGCAGAAGTTGTAAAAGAAATATATAACCTATTTATTCAAGGACATGGAACTTTTGAAATTGCAAGAATACTTACCAAGCGAAATATTATGACACCAGCAGAATATTTTATAAGTGTTGGAAGAAAGTTCCCATCTAAACTACAAGAATTTAAACATCAGTGGAATCCCACAACAGTAGCAAGTATTTTAGATAGACAAGAATATATCGGAGATACTGTTAATTTTAAATATACCATTCGTTCTTACAAAGATAAAACTAAAGTTCCTATTCCAAAAGAAGATTGGCAAATATTTAAAAATACCCATGAACCAATTATTGGTGAATATACTTGGAATATTGCACAGCAATTAAGAAACAACAGAAAAAAGCCTACAAGGTCAGGCAAGAAAAGTATTTTTTCTGGATTACTATTCTGCAATGATTGTGGCAAAAAAATGTATTTTCAATCACCTGTTACTGACCTAAATGCAAAAGACCATTACAGATGTTCAAGTTATAAGAAAAATATTGATTTATGTACTTCACATTGGATTACAGACGAAGTATTGCAAAGCCTTGTTTTAGAAAATATACAAAAAGTAGTTTCTTATATGAAAAATTATGAAGATTTATTTATAAAAGAACAACTAGCAAAATCTTCACAAGATGAACAAAAACAAATTGCTAAAAATAAGAAAGAATTTGAACAAGCAAAAAAACGAATAACTGAAATTGATAACTTATTTATGCACATTTACGAAGATAATATATCTGGAAAAATAACAGATGAAAGATTTAGAAACTTATCTTTTAATTATGATAAAGAACAAAAAGAATTAAAAGCAAAAATTGAACAATTATCAAAGGAAATAAACAATACTGAAAAGAAAACAACCAATTTAACACAGTTTATATCTAATGTTAAGAAATATACCGAAATTACTGAACTAACACCAGAAATTTTAAATGAACTTATAGAAAAAATATTAGTTCATCAAGCAGAAAAAATTAATGGTAAGAAAGTTCAAGAAATAGATATATATTATAGAGGTGTTGGCATAATCTCTTTTCCAGTTAGTCTGGAAGATATGACAATGGTAATTGAAAAAATGTTAAATGAAAGAATAACAGCTTAATCAAGCTATTTTATAGGGAGAACATTTTAGTGTACTTAACTAAAGCGTTCTCCCTTTTGACTTACTTTTTTTGACAGCCCCTTATTTTAACTTAAAGTTAATGGTTCTACTTTTCTATTTCATTATTTGAATCATCTTTTAAATTATTATTTTTTGTTAAACTTTCAACTGCTATCTCAAAACCATATATTTCATTTTTGTTTTCTTCTTCTATTTCTATTATAAATGTTTCTCCATCTGTATAAGTCATACCTAGTACTTTATTTTCGTCACATATGTATATTAATTCTTCTCCTTTTTTATGTTTTAAATAAAATGTTTTATTATTATATGTAAATGAAGATTTTTTATTGTTATATGATTCTTGCAATTTTATTTCAAATGTAGATGGTGCTCCGTGCATTTTTCTTACATATATCTTTGTATCCATCTTCTTCATATTCATAAGCGTTTTGGTCTAAATATATATTTGTATTACATTGTGGTAATTTTTTTATCTTTTCATCTCTATATTCTTGTTTTACTACTGCAAAAACCGCTTCTGGCGCATCTTCTAAATTATCCCATCCACAAAATTTCTGTGGCATATTACTTCCGTTCTTTTCTACTATTTCGCCACTATCTTTGATTTTTATAAAGTGGTGTCCACCTTCTTTTGCTCTATATAGTACTACATATTCGTTATTTTTAATTTCTCCAGTTGATAATAATCTAACAAATGGATACAATTCTAATATCCTTAATACTTTTTCTTCAAATGTGTATTCTTTTACAGGCCATATACATGCTGGTATTTCTAATGCATATCCCCCGCAATTTTGCAATTGCGATATATAATGAATTAATCCATTTAAGTCTCGCTTATCTAAAAAGTACTTTATTGCTTCTTTATATATATCAATTTCTAAATCTATATCAAATCCTAAACTACTTATATACTTTTTAACATCTTCTACATTATTCATAAATATTTACCTTCTTTCTTAGCATATTAAAAGGTTAAAGTTTTCTGCTTTTTCATAATAATTTAATGATTTATGTACATATACTTACAATATTATTATATCATTTTGTTTACTTTATGTCAATTTTTAACATTTCTTTCAAAAAAGGTTGACATATATAAAAAATTATGATATAAATATTTTACATTTATTTTTAAGTTCAGTAGCTTAATGGTTAAAGCTCTCGGGGTTCAACCGAATAGTTGCGGGTTCGAATCCCATCTGGGCTGTTATAACGTAAATTTACGTTTATTTTAGGGCAGTGGTGTAAGTTGGAAGCACGCTACACCTACAAGTGTAGAAACGGTAAGTTCGATTCTTCCTTGCCCTACTAAGGTGATAAGTCCTTTTGAGGATAAAGCCTAGGATTGGTACAGTTACATTACCCTTTTGAGGTCGTATACCGAGGCTAATCTGAGAAAATACCTAAGTAGTTTTCTACTTAGGTATTTTCTTATTAAAATTAAATAAAATTGATTTTCTTATTTTATCTTTAAAATTTAAAATAGTCCTCATAGTCTCTAGGTTGTGGACGCGGTGGCCTTCCTCCTGGTCCTCCTGGAAATGGTGGTCTTCCTGGTCCTGGGAATGGTGGGTGTGGTGGCCTTGGGTGTGGTGGTCTATTTGGA
>CATNCV010000076.1 GCA_950096965.1 uncultured Clostridiaceae bacterium
GAAAGTATAAATAATGAAAAAAGCAAAGAAAAAATAGAAAATGTAAATGAAGCAAAAGAAAAAATAAGTAAGTTAGAAAAGGAGTTAAAACTATTAAAAGAATGCAAACCATATTTTGAACATTTTAAACAAATGGAAGAACTTGCAAAAATATTAAAACAAAGAAGAGAAAAACAAGGAAGCTTAAATTTAGATATTCCAGAAACAAAAATAGTACTAGATAAAGATGGATTTGCAATAGATATTAAAAAGTATGAACTTACATTTGCAAATGAAATAATAGAACAATTTATGCTTACAGCAAATGAGACTGTGGCAGAAACCTTCTATTGGTTAGAAGCACCTTTTATATATAGGGTACATGAAGAGCCTGATGAAGACAAAGTTTTAGAATTAAATAAATTCCTATATAATTTTGGATATAAAATAAAAGGAAGCAAAGAGAATATCCATCCAAAAGCATTTGCAGAGGTATTAGAAGATATAAAAGGAAAAGAAGAAGAAAGAGTAATATCTACTTTAATATTAAGAACATTAAAAGTAGCAAGGTATGAAAGTGAAAATAAGGGGCATTTTGGAATAGCAAGTAAATATTACTGTCATTTCACTTCACCAATAAGAAGGTATCCAGACTTATTTATTCATAGGGTAATTTCAAAATATTTAGAAGACAAATATAATGTAAAAGAAGAAACACTTGAAAAATATAATGAGCAAAGTGTGAACTATGCAAACCAATCATCAGAAAGAGAAAAAGTGGCTCAAAAAGTAGAAAGAGAAGCAAACGATATTAAAAAAGCAGAATTCATGCAAGATAAAATAGGAGAAGAATATCCAGGAATAGTATCAAGCATAACATCATTTGGAATGTTTGTAGAGCTAGAAAGTACAGTAGAAGGACTAATAAGGTTTGAAGACTTAGGAGATGAATACTTCATATATGATGAAAGCAGAAAAACTTTAACTGGAGAAAAAACAAAAACAACATATAAAATAGGCGATAAAGTAAAAATAAGAGTAATTCATGCAGACAAAATAACAAGACAAATTGATTTTGAAATTGCATAAGAGTGATTTGTATGGGGGCTGTTTTCTCCAAGCAACCCACTCGCTAACAAAATCATTTAGAAATGCGCAGATGGATATATATATTAAAAATTCTAATAAGCTATATTGTAATACATGTAAATATTTACAAATAGATTAAAAAAAGAGGCTATGTTATGGAAAAGAAAACAAGTGACTTTTTAAAATATGCTAAAGAAAAAGGCAAAATAAAAGATGTAAGAGAAGCTTTTGAAGAATATCCAGTAGAAGAAGAGTGGCATAAAGGAAAAATAGAAAGTCTTTCATATCTTCGAGAAAAAACAGAAAATTCTTAATAATCAAATTTTATTTAAAATTGGTACAGTGGATATAGAAAAAGTAGAAGAATATAAAAGAAGTTTTAAAGAGTAAAAATATAGTAGGTCTCCATAAATGAGAGAACCTACTTTTTACATATGTCTTTTTATATACATCTCGGCATCTTTCTTTTTCAAATCTTCACGCTTATCATAAAGTTTTTTACCTGTACCAATACCAAGCTCAACCTTAACAAAACTACCTTTAAAATATAAACTAATAGGAACTAAAGTATAGCCTTTTTGTTTTATTAAGCCAACTAGTCTTCTAATTTCATTTTTATTTAAAAGTAATTTTCTATCTCTTAATGGGTCTTTATTAAAAATGTTACCATGTTCATATGGGCTAATATGCATAGAATGAATAAAAACTTCACCATTTTGAATACTAGCATAACTATCTTTTAAATTAACTCTACCATTTCTAATAGATTTTATTTCAGTTCCTGTTAAAACAATACCAGCTTCAATAGTATCATTAATATTATAATTGTGCTTAGCAACAGGATTTTTAGCAATTAAATTAGACATGTATGTACCTCTCTTTTTTATAATAATATATATTATAGGGTCCGCTCCTAAACAGCGACATATGTGGTGAAACCACTTTATTGTAGTAAAGGAAAAAAATTGACTTTTTAAAATATAATCTATGTTTTTTTAGGTAAACGCTTTTAGCGATTTACCATATGGTATCAACCACAATTATCCTTAAATACATACATAGTATAACACAAAAAAGAAAATAATAAAAGAAAAAGTTGAAAGTAAAATTGAAAAAAATACAAAATTTCCAACTTCTAACCTCCAACTTCTAACTTCCATAAAACTAATCATTATAAGAATTATTGTTTTGCTTAGCATACATCCAAACAAGAGCAACAATAGCTATACCAACAATAGTCATTATAAGCCAAGTCCACATAGTACTATTCATACCAAGAAAAGTTCCCTCATTTGTATCTACAGCACTTCTTGTAGTAGTTCTGGTAGCATTATAATTATTATTATCAGTACTTAAGCTTCCTGCTATGCCATTTCCTGCATTTTGCATTGTATTACCAATATCACGGCTTGCGTTGCCCATAGCATTTTCACCATTAGATGTTATATTTCGCACACCATCTACTAATCCTCTTCCAGCATCTTCAACTACATTTTCAGCTCCACCAACAACATTTCTAATACCATCTACAGCTGTCATATCATTATTTGCAAAAGTATATGAAAATGAGAATAGTGTAATAGCAATTATAGCAATTATTGATATATAAATTTTCTTTTTCATATTAGCCTCCTTAAATATTTTAAGTTTTAGTTTATAAAATTTAAACTTTCAATAATTAGTATAAAAAAATATAAATAAAATATACGTTAAAAAAATAACTTGAAAAAATTTCTTGGATTTAATATCGAAAAATGTAGAAATAATAAGAAAAGTAAGAAAAAAAGATATATTTTCATATACCTTTAAAAAATTAATTATGTAATCTTATTAAAATAGCTATTGCTAACAAAATTAAAACAACGCCTACAACAATTAATATAATATTTAAAATGTTAGAAAAACTTAAAGTCTCATTAGAAGTAGCCATTGAATTACTTACTTTAGTAGATTGATCACTATAATTAGAAGAAGTTTCTGAATTATTACTATTAGTATAGCTATTTGTATTTTTGTTTGTATTAGTATTTATTTCTTCATTTCTTGTAGAAGTAATAGAATTTTCTTCAGTAAGATTCATATTGATATTAGATGCAAAAGAAAAACTACATATTAATAATAAAAAAATAAATATAAAAGAAACTACTTTTAAAAAATTTGACATTATAAAACCTCCAAATTAAAAAATATTTTTATATATAGATATTATGATACACAACAGATCATAAAAAGTCAATACAAAAAAGAGAAAAATAATTGACATAAATTTTACATAATGATATAATATAAAAAAATTATAGGTACAGTAATAATTTACATATTACCAACAAGAAAGGAGCTTTCAAAAATGAAAATGACAAATGGCATTGATTTATGGAAGAAACAGTTAACAGATACTTTAAAAGGTAAAAAAGTAACAATTATAGGGCATGATAATATTGATGTAGATTCAGCATTATCAGGAATACTACTATCAAAATTATTACATTTTTTTAACATTGAAAATGAGTTTCAAATTCTTGAAGAAGTAAAAGAAGATGAAACTTATGTCATTGTTAAAGAACTAATAGGTATAGACCTGAAAAAATGGCAGGGAAAAGAAGAAGAAAATAGAAATTTGTTTTTAGTAGATCATTATGAAACCAGCCATAAAGGAAATGTACTTGGAATAATTGATCATCATCCAACAAAGCAAGAAAAGAGTTATGATTTCATGTATGTGAAAAATTCATGTGCAACTGCATATATGATTTATGAAATAATGAAAGCAGTAAACTTTCCCATAACAAAAATGGAAGCAAAGATGATTCTTGTTGCAATGATGATAGATACTATTTCATTTAGAAGTAGTAAAACAGTTAAAGAAGAGGTAAAGCAGGCGAAAACACTTGCAAAAGAATATAAATTAGACTATAACTATTTAGAGAAGCAAGGTTTATGCTTAACACCAGTAGATACACTTAATACACAACAAATTATTTCAAATGGACAAAAGTGGTATAATTATTCAGGAAGTAAAGTTGGTTCAGCATATTTGCAATTATATGGAATGCCAGCAAAAGAGAAAGTAGACAAATGGTTAACTAACATTAAAACAAACCTTAAAGAAACTAATAGCAATATGTTAGTATTAATCATTTTTGAAACTAAAAGTAATATGACATATGAGTACCAAATAATGAGTGACAGCATAAAAGAAATAGTAAGTAAAGGTATATTATCAAGGGGGAAAAATATTATGCCTATAATTGAAGAAAGGTATTTGGAAAACATGGATACAGAAGAAAAGTTAGAAATGTTAGTAAAAAAACTAACAAAAAATAAAAAAACAATTGCTACAATGGAAAGCTGTACAGGAGGAGGCTTAGCAAGTGAAATAACAAATATATCAGGTGCGTCAGAAATATTAAAGAAAAGTTATGTGACTTATTGTAATGAAGCAAAAATAGAACTTGGGGTTCCAAAAGAAGTGATTGAAAAACATACTGTATATAGTGCTGAAACAGCAATAGCAATGGCGACAGCAGTAAGTAAAAAAGCACAGTCTAATATAGGAATTGGCATAACAGGCCAACTAGGAAGAATAGACCCACAAAACCCAAGTGGTGAAGTTGGAAATGTATGGTATGCTATAAACAATGAAGGCGAAATAACAGTTCATAAGCTTAAAGTAGAAGATATGCCAAGAAAAGAGCAAAAAGCTGTTGTAATTAGAGAAATAATAGAAACATTGTATAGCAAGATATAAAAATAAAGTATAGAGCGAATTAGTAAAAAAATGGCTAATTTGCTCTATACTTCATTTTATTATATGAAAAATCAATTTCAAATGTAAGGGACATTTGTTCTATACTAGGAAAGTAGTTTATTTTAAGTTATAGAGTAGCGTGAAGTAAGTAATATATTTTATTTTTGTAATTTTCTATTGTACTTTTTTTAATTAACAGTTATAATATCAAGAGTGAAAAGTGAAGAGTACACTATTCAAAGTGAAGGAGGAATTGAAAATGAAAATTTTAGTTATTAACTGTGGAAGTTCATCATTAAAATACCAATTAATTGATATGAAAAATGAAGAAGTATTAGCAAAAGGAAACTACGAAAGAATAGGTCAAGAAAATAGCTTTGTAACACATAAAGTAAATGGAGAAAAATATGTATTAGAAAATCCAGTACCAAGTCATAAAGAAGCTTTAGAATTTATGCTAAAACAATTATTACACCCAGAATATGGAGTTATATCATCACTAGATGAAATAAATGCAATAGGGCACAGAGTACCACATGGAACAGACATATTCGATAAATCTGTATTAATTACAGATGAAGTAATAAAAGAAATAGCAAGTTGTGAAGATCTTGCACCAATACACACACCACCAATTTTAAATGGAATAGAAGCATGCAAAAAAGTAATATCAGGAAAGCCAATGGTAGCAGTATTTGATACAGCTTTTCATCAAACAATTCCAGAAGAAAGATACATCTACCCAGTTCCATATAAATATTACGAAAAATACAAAATGCGTAAATATGGTTTTCATGGAACAAGCCATAGATATGTATCAAACAGAGTGGCACAATTAATAGGAAGACCAGTAGAAAACTTAAAAACAGTAGTATGTCATTTAGGCCAAGGAGCAAGCTTATGTGCAGTAGATGGAGGTAAATCAGTAGAGACATCTATGGGAATGACACCAGTATCAGGAATAATGATGTGTGCAAGGTCAGGAGACTTAGACCCATCAATAGTAACATTCTTAATGAAAAAAGAAGGACTAACACCAGACGAAATGGAGCACATATTAAACCAAGAATCTGGAACATATGGAATATCAGGAGTAAGCAAAGACACTAGAGATATATGTAAAGCAGAAGAAGAAGGAAATAAAAGAGCAGCTTTAGCAAATAGAGCCTATGCATATAATGTAGCTGGGTATGTAGCTAAATATGCAGTTTCAATGAATGGAATAGATGTGATAGTATTTACAGCAGGAATAGGAGAAAACCAAGCAAGCTTACGTGAAGAAATATGTAGCTACTTAAATTGGATGGGAGTAGAAATAGATAAAGAAGCAAATAAAATAAGAAGTGAAGAAAAAGAAATATCTACAAAAAATTCTAAAATAAAAGTATGGGTAATACCAACAAACGAAGAATTAGTAATTGCCAGAGATACTAAGGAAATTGTAGAAAAATTATAGTAAAAAATATTTTAAAGAAAATAAGAGGTATTAAAATTTTGTATTAAATCCCAATTATTAAACAGAAAAGTTTAATAATTGGGGTCATTTTTATGTCAAAATATTCAAATGAATTTAAATTAGAATTGTAAGGGAGCTATTAACTTGTATGAAAGGCGAAGCCTCTTTGGGAGCAAGGTATGCAACAATTAAAAAAACATTATATAACAATAAATGCAACATAAAAAATAAATAAATCATTGAAAAAATAAATATATTATGTTAAAATACATACATGTTGTACTTTGAAAATTAAAGATTATACGCTTAAGGAGGTACTTTATGAATTTGAAAAGCAAGTTGAAAAAGTTAAAAAAAAATAGGCATCAAAAATCATAAAGGAGGAAAAGTAATATGCAAATATCAAAAGGCTATTGGAATTCTAAAGAAAATATGGTTCATGATGTATTCTTTGACAATGATGAATGTTTTAAAGAAGTAGAAAATATTAAGAAATTTAAGAAATGTCAAAGAAGGAAATGCAAGTATTACTGGGAGTGCCAAGAAACAGGTGGAGCAGTTAGAAAAACTGACTGCAAAAAAAATCAAAGTAAATGGAAGTTACTTTATAATTTCTTAACAGGAGGTATTGCATTTATACTAACTATCCTAATTTTCAGTGTTTTAAGTCTAAAAATATTTAATGGAATTGGACTTTTGACTATTTTTTTGGTTTTTTTAGACATACTATGTAGTGTTTTAGAAATGTTAGTTCCAAAAGTTTTAGAAAAACGGTTCTATAAGAAGTTAAAAAGAAAGAAAAACAAACAGGAAGTAGTAGAACTTAGAAACTATCAAGAAGATAAAATTGCAGAAGTAGAAGTTTTTATAAAAGAACTTAAGAAATTTTATAAAAATAATAACTTTGGCAATAATAATGAGAAAGTAGAAAAATGTATTCAAAAGCTTTGGCAAATTGTAAGGGAACTTAAAAAGAACAATGAAGGGTATGGAAGTGTAGCGTTTCTTTTCGAAGTGTATGTTCCAGAGTTTTACAATACCTTAAACTATTATTCTAACCTAAAAAAATCAAAACAAGTTCAAGAAAAGCATGAAGAAGTATTAAAAAGATCAGTTGATGATTTCTTAAAATTTTTAGAAAACCAGAAAATCTATACAGGTAGCATGGAAAACAAATTTGAAACACTTGCAAAAATGATAGATGAAGGAGAGGAATAAGGCATGAGAAAAAGTAGAATAATATTTTGGATTGTTTGTATTATGTGTGCTATATTACTTATAAAAGGACAAAAATTTACAGATGATATTTTTAAAGAAAAAACATTAGTAAAAGTATATGCACCAGAAGCAGAAGATATTGAAAAAGCTTTAGATTCCGTTTTATGGAAAAGTGGCTTATGGAAAGAATACGAAATTGTTATAGTGCAAGATATAAAAAATGCAGATATTATAGTAAATTATGCAAAATCAGCTGATAGTACATATTCTAAGTTTGCTTTTTCACCATTTGTAATAGCATATAATGTAAATGCTGACTATTATAAAGAATTAAAAAAAGCAAAAACATTAATTTCATCTGAATACAATAAAGACAGTTATGAAATCGATTTTTTGAAAGTTATTAAAGAAGTACTAAATGATGGAGAATGGGCAAATTTAGGCATAAGAAAATTAGAAAAAATAAAAATATTTTATCCAAGCAAAGAAACATGCTATTGGAATGATTTTTATGATTTTATGCTAATAACTGTAAATAATGGTAGTTACCCTAAAACAAATGCAGAAATGCAGGTTGCCCAAGACATAATTAAACAATTTGAAGAAAGCCCATACACTGAAGCTATAAGTGATTTTTATGTAAAAGCAGAACGGGTAGGAGGTTTTCCAACCAATGTATTTTGGGTATTACCTGAAAAGAAAGTTTTTGATTTGACAATGCAACTAAACAAAACTGCTCGCATTTTATATCCTACAAGAACAATATATTTTAATTATTACATAAAAACGAATGAGTTAGGTAGAAAAGTGATGGAAAATGCTGAAAATAATAGCTTTTATGAAAAACTACAGCACGAATTCTATAGAAGTGAAAGAAAATCACAAATTCCAACTCGTGATGCTGTTTATAGTGAAAAAGATACTTTCAACATTGTAGATATTCCAACAAATTGAAAAAATAAAAAGCGTATAATTTTAAAACCACTAAATACTAATGTGTTTAGTGGTTTTTTATATTTTTCTTATATTTTTCTTAAATATCTTCCAAAAGTTTACAAAAAGTGATATAATAAATACATTAGGGACTTAGGAGGGAATTTTATGAAGTCAATAGCACTGATTGTAGATATTAAAGGGTGGGCATTTGATATAGCAGCTAATATAATAAAACAGGAGTTGAAAGGACTGTTTGAAGTTGAAATTTTCTATAGTAGAGCAGAAGAATTTAGTGTAGAACTTATGAATAAAATAAAAGATTATGATATAATTCACTTTTTTTGGAGAAAAACTTTATTAAAAATAGGTGATGAAAAATTTCAAAAAGAATTAGAAAAAAATAATATTAGTATAGATGAATTAAAGAAAAAAACATCAACAGGCGTAT
>CATNCV010000077.1 GCA_950096965.1 uncultured Clostridiaceae bacterium
TTATCTACTATTACATATTTATTTCATTTAAACTATAGTAAAAATATTTATAATAGTATTATATCAATTTTAAGCTATTTATTTTCCAATATCTTTTTCATTTCTTCTTGTCTCTTTATTTTCTTAGTTGTTGTTTTTATAAGTTCTTCACTTGTTAAAATCATATTTTGTATATGTTTATATCTTGGGAATGTTTTGTTTAATTCTTTTATTTGTTCCCATACAATTTGATATAATTCTTCTTCTGATTTATCTTTGTATTTTTCTTTGACTACTTCTTTATTGTATGAAATTTTTACTGAAACTTTTACATCATCTTTGTCGTCTTTACTTGGCATACCAAACACCATTGATTCTTCTACTATTTCTAGTCTATTTACTAATAGTTCAAGTTCTTCTGGAAATACTTTTTTTCCATTTCTTAATACTATCATGTTTTTATTTCTTCCTGTAATATATAAGTATCCTTGTTTATCAAAACATCCTAAATCTCCTGTATAAAACCAGCCATCTTTAAGTACTTCACTTGTAAGTTCTGGCATTTCATAATACCCTAGCATTACATTTGGACCTTTTACTCTTATTTCTCCAATTCCATTTTGGTCTTTATTTACTATTTCTATTATGTCATTTATCATAGGTATTCCTACAGTACCATTTTTTATCATTTTAGCATTTTCTGCTGCTATAACAGGAGAGGTTTCACTTAAGCCATATCCTTGCAGAGTTTTTATTCCCATGTCATTAAATCCTTTTGATATTTTAGGGTCAGCTGGGGCTCCTCCTGAAATAATAAGCCTTAATTCTCCGCCTAATGCATCAATTATTTGTTTAAATATTTTTCTTCTAATATCAATATGTAACTTTAATAATATATTACTAATTTTTGTTGCTATATTTATTATTTTTGTTTTTCCTTGTTTGTCAATTTCTTTCATTATTGTTTTATAAATAGCTTCTACTAAAACAGGTACTCCAACAAATAATGTTACTTTATATTCTTTTAAGTTTTGTTTAATATATCTTAAACCATCTGGAAATACAGTTTTTACACCACATGCAAGCATCATTATTAAACATGTTGAACCAAATATATGGTGGAAGGGTAAAAATGCAATATTTGTGTCTGTACTTCTAATATCTTCTACACATTGCATTGCATATATATTTGATGCAATATTTTTTTGTGAAAGCATAACTGCTTTTGATTTTGATGTAGTTCCTGATGTAAATAGTAGTATATTCATTATATTTTCATCAATTTTTGCCTCAACATATTCTGTGTTTCCTTTTTCTATTAAAACTTCTCCTTGTTTTATAAGCTCCTCTACTGACTCAAATCCTTCTATTTTACTCATACATATATAGTTTGTTAAATTAGTATTATTTTCTTCTTTAATTTTTTCTATTTTATCTGTTAATTTTTCATCAAATATTATACATTCTGCTTTACTTCTTATAATAGAATTTTCTAGTTCATCATATTGTAAGTCTTTATCTAGTGGAACTGAAACTATACCTCCTAATAAATTTGCAAGGTGAGAAATTACCCATTCATATCTATTTTTTCCTATAATTGCTACTCTTTTTTTATTAAGTCCTTTATTATATAAGGCTGTTCCAAAATTATTAATATCTTTTAATAATTTTTCATATGTGATATTTTTATAATTTACTTTTTTGTTTTCTTGATGTTTTACTACAAATGCAATTTTTTTTGAATACTTTTTAGCCGAATTATAAATAATTTCTTTTATATTCTTAAATTCTTTGGCTTCATATAGCATATTTTTTGCTTTTTCCATAAATCTTTCCTCTCTTAAGGAATATTAGTATTCCTATTTTTATAATTTTAAAGACAGTACATATTTTACCTTGTACTGTCTTCATTATTCTTATTTTATCATATACTTTTTATCAGTTCAAGCCTACTGACTAATTATTCAGATTTATTTAAAAAGCATAATTATTTATAAATTTAAACACTAAAAAACATAATATTGACATCATTATGTAATTATGTTAAACTATATATGTATTAACTAATTGTAACTTTAAAAGTTCACAAAAAATTTTGTGATATGTATGCCAATCGGCAGGAGGTATTATAATGCTTTTTTCAAAAACAAATACTCGTAACTTGTTAAAGAATAGTTTAAAAGTAGCTATTTCAGATTTGCAGTCAGCTGATTTTGAATTTACAGCCTATGACATTCTTAGGGGCATCAATAATGTTTTATTTTCTTACTGTTTCTTTTCCAGTATTCTTCTACGTATGCGGATAAATTGGGTTAAAATGAACATTAAGGATGATATTTATGGTGGACCTGTACCTTTAACACCTGCTGACAGAACAATGATAAATACAATCATTGTAGAATTGGAAACTTTTTCAAATAATTATTAATATTTTAGCCAGAAAATTTTTATTTTCTGGCTTTTGCTTATATATCATAAAAATAAGTTGCTTCTAGGTCTGCTTCATGTGTTAATAATGCTACTTGGTATTTTTTGTATGCTGCCCCTATTGTAGTATATAATTCTTTTGGCTCTGTAAAGCCCATATGCCAACGTATTGAGTATCTTTCTTCTGGAGTTAGTTTTATAAACTCTGATATCATCATCACTGATTTTTCACCATGTCCATATGGTATTTGGTCATCTATTGTATAGTATGGAACTTTTTCCCATACTCCTAGTTCATTTTTTGCATTTCTGTAATCTACTTTATAAAAGTTTGCTTTGCATATATCATGTAATAATGCTATTATTCTCACATGCTCGCTATCTCCTGCTTTTTGTTTTAATATTTCATATACTTTCATACTATGTTCTAATAAGCCACCTTCAAATGAACCATGAAATCTTGTACTTGCAGGTGCTTTAAAAAAGTCTGAATGCTCTAAAAATTCTATTAGTTTGTCCATTCCTTCTCTATTTGTTTCTTTTAATAATTGTATAAATTCTTCTTTCATTTTTATCCTCTTTTCTATTTATAATATATTTTTTCTATATGAAGTATATAAAATATATTAGTATTTCTATAACTAATATTGCTGGCATTCCTATTGTGAATCTTTTTTTCTTAGTTTTATGCCTAAAAGTGTACATTCCTATTATACCTCCTATACTTCCACCAAGTACTCCTAGTAAAAGTAAAGTAGTTTCGCTAATTCTCCATTTTCCTTTTTTGGCTTTAGTTTTATCTATCCACATAGCTAAATATGTTATTATATTTATTATTATCAAATAAATTATAAAGCTCTGCACTGTAAATAGCCATGAAATATTTATTGTATTCTCAAACATTTTAATTCATCTCCTTTTCGAAACTGATTATAGCATATATTTTTTTATGTTGCAAATCAAAGAAAACTATAATAATTTGTATGTATTAAGTAAATTTAATTTTAACTTTATATCTTTTCATGTCAGAAACTAAATTTTAATTTAACATTTTATCTTGAAGAGTTACATTTCTGAAATACTACTATTATGGTATGGATATAACTGTTTCAAAAAAATAACTATTTTAAAAGAAATCCTTTAAGTTTAATAACGAAAGGATTTCTTTTAGTATTTATTATAATATGTTGTATATTTTTTTGATTCAATTTTTATTATTTAACTAATTCTGCTGTATCTCTAGCAATCATTAATTCTTCTTCTGTTGGTACTACCCAAACTTTTACTTTTGAATCTTTGCTTGATATTTCTTGTTCTTCTGCTTTTACTTTATTTGCTTCTTTATCTACTTCTACTCCCATCCATTTTAAATGGTTTAGTATCATTTCTCTTTCTTCTGGTCCTCTTTCTCCTACTCCTCCTGCAAAGGCAATTACATCTACTCCACCTAAAGCAACTGCGTATTTTGCTATATATTGTGCAATTATATATGTGTAGCTTTCTATTGCTGTTTTGCATTTTACTGCATTTTCATCATTATTTCTAATTGATTCCCATATATCTCTGTTATCTGCTGAAACTTCGCTCATTCCTAGTAGTCCTGATTCTTTATTTAATACTTTTTCTACTTCATCTGGTGTTAAACCTTCTTTTTTCATTAAGAATGTTACTATTGATGGGTCTAAGTCTCCTGACCTTGTTCCCATTGCTATACCAGCTAGTGGTGTGAATCCCATTGATGTATCAACTGATTTTCCGCCATTTACTGCACATAAGCTTGCACCTTGTCCTAAGTGGCATACTATTGTTTTTAGGCTTTCTACTGGTTTTCCTACAAGTTCAGCTACTCTATTTGATACATATCTATGGCTTGTTCCGTGGAATCCATATCTTCTTACTCCATATTTTTCATAATATTTGTATGGTATTGGGTAAATATATCTTTCTTGTGGTATTGTTTGATGGAAAGCTGTATCAAATACTGCTACATTTTTCTTTCCTGGCATTACTTTTTGGCATGCTTCTATTCCTGTTAATGCTGCTGGGTTGTGTAGTGGAGCAAGTTCTATACAATCACGAATTGTGTCTATTACTTCATCTGTAATTACTACTGATTTATTGAATTTTTCTCCTCCATGAACTACTCTGTGTCCTACTGCTGTTATTTCATCTAATGAAGAAATTACACCATGGTCAGCGTCTGTAAATTGTTCTAATACAAATGTTATTGCTTCTTCATGATTTTTAGCTGCTCTTTCATATGTATATTTTTCTCCATTTGCTTTGTGTGTTACGAATGAACCTTCCATTCCTATTTTTTCATAATTTCCTTTTGCTAATACTTTCTCATTTTCCATATCGATTAATTGATATTTTAGTGATGAACTACCACTGTTTAATACTAAGATTTTCATTTTTTCCTCCTTGATTTTTTGAAGCCAGAGGTCAGATTTTTATATTTCTAATTTACCCTCCAATATCTAATATCTGCTTCTTTTATATTTTTGACAGTTATCTTTTTTGTCAATTTTTAACATTTTAATATTTACTGTATTTTTTAATTTCAGTTTTCTAGCTTCCAACTTCTGTTCTCTGTTAGCCATTTTGTGCTTGCACAGCTGTTATTGCTACTACACCCGCAATGTCTTGTGCTGAGCACCCTCTTGATAAGTCATTTACTGGTTTTGCTATTCCTTGGCATAGTGGTCCATATGCTTCTGCTTTTGCTAGTCTTTGTACTAGTTTGTAGCCTATGTTTCCTGCATCTAGGTCTGGGAATATTAGTGTATTTGCCTTTCCAGCTACTTCACTTCCTGGTGCTTTTGATTTTGCTATTTCTGGAATTATTGCTGCATCTAGTTGCAATTCTCCATCTGCTATTAGGTCTGGCATTTTTTCTTTTAATATTCTGGTAGCTTCTACTACTTTATCTGTAAGTGGAGATGTAGCACTTCCATATGTAGAGTATGATAGCATTGCTACTTTTGGCTCTGCCCCTACTAATTGTTTGAAACTTTTACTTGATGATATTGCTATTTCTGATAATGCTTCTGGGTCTGGGTATTCATTTAGCCCACAATCACCAAATACAAATGCTCCTTTTTCTCCATATTCACAGTTTGGAACTACCATTAAGAAAAATGCTGATACTAGTTTTGTTCCAGGTGCTGTTTTTAATATTTGAAGTGCTGGTCTTAAAGTATCTGCTGTTGAATGACATGCTCCTGATACCAAACCATCACTATCCCCTTCTTTTACCATCATCATTCCAAAGTATACATTATCTTTCATTATTTCTTTTGCTTTTTCTATTGTCATTCCTTTTGCTTTTCTTAATTCATAAAATTTATTAGCATATTCACTAAACTTTTCACTCATTTTTGGGTCAACTATTTTAGCCCCTTCAATGTTTATATCATTTTGTTTTGCTAATTCGTTTATTTCTTCTTTATTTCCTATTAATATTATATCTGCATATCCTTCTTGTAATACCTGCTCTGCTCCCTTTAAAACACGTATGTCTTCACTTTCAGGTAAGCATATTGTTTTTATATCTTGTTTTGCTCTTACTTTTATATCTTCTATAAAAGACATTTTCTTCATTACCTCCTTCGTTTTTAGTCCTTTATTATTATATAGGCAAATTGAAAAAAGTACAAGGGATTTTGAGAAATTTTAAATCAAAAAGGAAACAAATAGTTATTTGCTTCCTTTTTGATACTTTTTATTTTTAAAAATTCGTAGATTTTAAAGTTATTGTAGTAATATCTGAATCTAATGCATTTCTTGCGACTTTAAAGTTAGTCATACAAAATATTATTCTTTCATTAAATTATTTTTATAGTTTCATAAACAAACTGCCATTATTATCACAAGGACTATTATTACTCCTAATGCAAACATAGTCAAACTGCCACTAACCTTCATATTTCAGGTAGTCACTTCTTATTCCCATTTCTTCATTTTCCTGCCTTATCCGTCTTACTTTTTCACTTTCTTTTCCCCACATAGTTTTTGCCTCCTTAAATTTTTTTAGAGTTTTATAAAAGTTAACTGTTATGGAATTATTTTAGCACATTTTACATAATTTTACAAGTTATTTTATAAATAACTTACTATTTCTTCAAAAGTATCATATCCACTTTCTGAATTAATATGTCCTGATTTTGGTATTAATACTTGCTCTGTTGCTACTTTATTTGCAAAGTCTTTTTCTGCTTCATATTTTACATATGGGTCATTATCTGAATAGAAACAAATTATTTCTTCTGAGTATTGTTTTATCTCCTCTAAATTGTCAAAATACATTGTTTTATTTACTATATCATAATCTTTATTTATTCCTAAATAATTATTAAATCCACATACAAATATTAATTTTTTAACTTTTACTTTATTATGTACTAAAAACTTTGATATGAATACTGGTGCAATACTGTGGCATATTATTGTAGTGTTTTCATTTATTAATCCTAAGTCTAAGTAATTTTTTAGTAGTTTACTCCAATTTTCATAATTTTGATATCCTACCCCAGTAGGAAAATCTGGCACATATACTTGTTTTCCTTCTGTTTCAATAAAATCATGTAACCAGCTAAACCAGTTTGAATATGGGCTTCCAAATGAGCCATGAATTATAAAATAATTCTCCATTATACTTTCTCCTTTTTTATATTTATTTTTTATTCTTATATATTATTTTATATAAAACTAACTTTCAAAATAAAATGCTAACCTTGAATTATTTCTAATATATTTTTCTTCAAAATTATTATTTGAAAATTTACGTATTGTAGCTCTCCAAAAATTTTGAGCTCTTTCATTTTTTAATAATGTTCTAACTTCCCATCTTCCTTTATATAATTCAAATATTCTATTTGCCATATATGTACCTGCTCCTAATTTTCTATATTTGTTAATTACAAAAAATTCTGCTATTTCATTCATATTTTCTTCATTAAATCTTTGTAATACAAAACCTGCTAATTCATTATCGCATTTTAATATATATGGGTGTCTTGTATCTTCTTTCCAGTATTTTTCAATGTATTTATTTGTTTCATATAAACCAGAATCTAACATTGTAAAGGATGCTGTTTCATCTTCAAAAAAGCTAAGTTCATATGTATATAACTGCATTAAATTATATATCACATGTTTATCTTTTTCTTCTACTTCTATTAGTTCAATTTTCATTTTGTCTCCTTTCTATTTTTATGTATTAATATATGATAATGGTATGAGTCAAATATCTTTTTGTTTTCTTCATAATAATCTATTTCTTGGTGTATATTGATAATTTGAAAATCTTTAAATAGTTCTTTTACTAAGTTATAATCTACATAGAAATGAGGTATTTTATATTCAGGGCCTTCTTCCATTCTTAGTCTTGTATTTTCATCTATTAGTGGCCAATTTTCTTGCTTAAATCCCCATGTGTCTTTTGAGCCTAAAGTTAAATAGCATTCTCCATCTTTTTTCATCACTCTATAAAGTTCCTTTATTACTTGTTTCATTCCTTCTGTATCTGTATGAGAAATTACATTTCTGCAATAAATACAGTCAAACTGCTCATCCTCATAAGGTAAATTAAGCATATCTCCAACTTTATAATCAAATTCTAATTTTTCTTTTTTAGCCCATTTACCTGTTCTATTAATTGCTTCCTCACTTATATCGAAAGAGCTTACATTAAATTCATTTTTTCCAAACAAAATCGAATGTCTTCCTAGTCCACATCCTAAGTCTAAAAAATATTTTTTCCCTTGTTCTTTCCATCTATTTAATAAATAATAAGACTCCATACTTGGCTTTTTCCAAATTTCTGCTCTATCATCTTTAATTGCACGCCTTTCTTGTTTTGTTTTTGGAAAGAATCTGCAAAAAAAGTCGTTGGCTGCTGTCACATTTTGGATATTTTGTTCAATAGTGTAATGTAAATG
>CATNCV010000078.1 GCA_950096965.1 uncultured Clostridiaceae bacterium
ATTCAAGACTTGGCAGAAATAGACTTGTCGTAGGACAACTTCTTGAAGAAGATTTTGTAAGACTTAATATTAGGTATATTGCTATAATGGACAATATTGATAGTAGTAAAGGTTTAAATGACTTCTTGCCTATTCAAGATTGGTTTAATGAAATGCACGCCAAAAATACAAGTCAAAAAGTTAGAGCAGTTCTTAAAAGTAAAGGCGAATCAGGTGTTTCTCTTACTAATAATGTACCTTATGGCTATAAAAAAAATGAGAATGATAAAACAAAATGGATTATTGATGAGCCATCAGCAGAAGTTGTAAAAGAAATATATAGCTTATTTATTCAAGGACATGGAACTTTTGAAATTGCAAGAATGCTCACTGAACGAAATATAATGACACCAGCTGAATATTTTGCAAGTATTGGAAGAACATTCCCTACTAAATTACAAACACTCAAACATCAATGGAATGCTACAACAGTGGCAAGTATTTTAGATAGACAAGAATATATTGGAGATACCGTTAATTTTAAATATACTGTTCGTTCTTACAAAGACAAGACTAAGGTTAATCTTCCAAAAGAAGATTGGCAAATATTTAAAAATACCCATGAGCCAATTATTGATGAATATACTTGGAATATTGCACAGCAATTAAGAAATAACAGAAAAAAGCCAACTCGTTCAGGTAAGAAAAGTATATTTTCAGGATTACTTTTCTGCTATGATTGTGGCAAAAAGCTATACTTTCAATCACCTGTAAATAATCTAAAAGCAAAAGACCATTACAGATGTTCAAGTTATAAGAAAAATACTTCTTTGTGTACTTCACACTGGATTACAGACGAAGTATTGCAAAGTCTTGTTTTAGAAAATATACAAAAAGTAGTTTCTTATATGAAGAACTATGAAGATTTATTTATAAAAGAGCAATTAGATAAAAGTTCTAAAGAAGAAGCAAAGACATTATCTAAAAACAAGAAAGAACTTGAAAAAGCAAAAAGCAGAATAATTGAAATTGATACTTTGTTTCAGCACATTTACGAAGATAATATATCTGGAAAGATAACAGATGAAAGATTTAGAAACTTATCTTTTAATTATGATAAAGAACAACAAGAATTAAAATTAAAGATTGAACAATTATCAAAGGAAATAAACAATACTGAAAAGAAAACAACTGATTTATCACAATTTATATCTAATGTTAAGAAATATACTGAAATAACTGAACTAACACCAGAAATCTTAAATGAGCTAATAGCAAAGATACTAATTCATCAAGCAGAAAAAGTTAATGGTAAGAAAGTTCAAGAAATAGATATATATTATAGAGGTGTTGGCATAATTTCTTTTCCAGTTAGTCTTGAAGATATGACAATGGTAATTGAAAAAATGTTAAATGAAAGAATAACGGCTTAGTCAAGCTATTTTATGGGAGAACATTTTAGTGTACTTAACTAAAGCGTTCTCCCCTATATGTTATGACATACTATCATAACATGGGGGCTCTGCGAGGCAATAAATTTTATCTCACAGAGCTAAAATTTATCAAATTAACTCGCTACAAAATTTATATTTGCTAATCGCAAATACAAATTTGTTCTCGTTAATTTGTTGTTGCAACATAGTAGATTATTTTTATATAGTTGCAACAATTATTCTGCTTTTTCTTCGCAGAATTTTACTGGCTTAACACCTACTGAAATAGGTATAGGCTCTTTTGTGTAAATTACACTTGTATTTGTTTCATCTGGTATATAGTCAAATGCTGTATCAATTTCTTGCATTTGAAATTTATCTTCTTCATTGATGTAGAGTATTCCAAATCTATAAGTTTCCATTTTATTATCTGGATCTAATTTGTAATAATCTTCTAAAGGAAATACTCTAACAATAGCACTATTATCTTCAGCAAAGTTAAAATAAAACATCTGCCTATCAATATAGTAAGTTGCTTCTGTATAATGAACATCATAATATTGTCTTAATCTCATAATGATTTCTCCGACTTCTTCCTCTGGCAAGTAATTACTAAATCTAACACTACCAAGCATATTACCTAATATCATAGGTTTTGTAGTATCTATATAACCATTATCATATAATTCCTGACAAGGTTTGCAAATTGAGTCTCTAAAGTTAATTTGATTTACTATTACTTCGCTACCAACTAAAGATAATTCAATATCATCAACATATTTCATTATTAAGTCTGCTTGTTCTTGTCTTGTATAATCTTTCCAAGTTTTAGTTCTTGTTTTATATTCTTTTTCTAGCTTAACCTTGTTAATAAAATCAATATCTCTTTTTAGTAAAATATCTTTTGGTGTAAATTTTAGTTCTTCAGTGCAATCAGTAGTTTCTAGTTTGTTTTCTAGTTCACTTATTGCATTTTCAACTATTTTCTTTTCTTCGTTATATTCTTTTAATTCAAATACTCCATTGATATATGCTTTTTTAATTCTTTCTAATTTATTGTTTTGTTCTTTGATTTCTTTTTCTAATTGTTCTTTAGGCTCATCAAATTTTTGCTTTATCATAGGCAAGAAGAACTGATTTACAACGGAGTCATATTCTACTAATTCACTGATAAATTGATTAAAATAATCATTTATTACCTTTTCTTTAAACTCAATTTTGCAGTCATTACAATAGTAGTAGAAGTAAGCATTGCCATTTTTCTTCGTAGTTGCTTTTCCACCTAAAACTCTACCACATTTAGGACATTTCAATTTCTGCAAATATAAATATGTCAATGTTCTTTGATAACTCCTAGAATTTTTCTTTTTTTGTACTTGGCAGTCTGACCACATTTCTTTTGAGATAATAGGCTCTACTACATCTTCATAATAGGTTGAGTGCTTTGTTCTTTTTCCGTGAACAAAATCTCCTTTATATATTTCATTTTCAAGAATAGTTTGTATAGTTGAATCTCGCCAATTATCTTTTCCTAACACCTTTTCTTCATTAAATAAATTGCTTATTTTCTGATAAGAATAGCCATTATAGTATAAATCAAATATTCTAACTACAATATCTTTAGTAGAATAATCAATTACTAGCCTTTTATCTTCGTGTTTATAGCCTAGTGGTGCAACGTGTGGAATATGTCCGTTTTTTATTGCTCCTGCCATACCTATTTTCGTTCTTTCGCTAGTTCTTTCAATTTCATTTTGACTAACACTCATTAAAAGTCTTGAAATCATTTTGCCGTTTGCACTTGTAGTATTTATTTCATCATTAGCACAATCAATATATGCATTATTTTCATCTAAAAAGGTTATTAGTTTTTCCCAATCAAATATACTTCTGGTTATTCTGTCTAGTTTCAAGGCAACAATAGTATTTATCTTTTTAGCTTTAATATCACTTTTTAATCTTTCAAACTCTGGTCTATAATTACCAGTTTTTGCACTTATTCCAGCATCTTCGTAATAATCTACTATCTCATAGCCCTTAAACTTGCAAAAAGTTTCTAGTCTTTCTCTTTGTTCTGGAAGACTAAAGCCGTTCTCTTGCTTGGTCTTCGGTGGAAACTCTCATATACAATCCACATTTTTTCTTTTCTTCGTTCAATTTTCAAACCTCCTTATAAAACAAAAAGAGACATCAAAGTACACGAGTACCCTTGACATCTCTTAAATCCATTTATCATAAACTAAAATACAATAATGCAATATAATATAATCTTTTCAAAGTACCCATATATATAACTCTTACCGAGCAAATATAAATTTTTATTGATTATATTATAATACGATTTTAAAAAATGTCAAATATTCACAATTATATATTTTTCAAATATTCTTCTAACTCTGATAACTTAATCTTTTTAGTTAAGTTAGAGATATACACATCATTAGAGTAATTAAATACTAAAAAAGTAATGTTCTTAATAATCACTCTATGTGGCTCAATATATGTAAGATTAGTTTTTTCTAATTTTCTAATGCTACCATTTACAAAAGTAGGAGTAACTTTAGAAAACTCACATATAAACTCTAGCCTTTGTTTTAGACATTCCTCAAATTCTAGTTCTTGCTTAATTATCTTCACTTCAAACACCATCCCTTCTTTATAGATTTAGGATGATTTTTTGCAAAAGAAAAAATCAACCATTTCTGATTGATTTTTGTATCTATCTGTTCTATAAAAAGTTCGAACAGATACGTCGTTGGTGCCGATGGTGGGACTCGAACCCACATGGTTTCCCGCACGATTTTGAGTCGTGTGCGTCTGCCAGTTCCGCCACATCGGCATATAATACTTTCTTATAATAACAGAAAATAATAAATTCTGCAATAGAAAATAGCAAAAAATAGTGATTTTAAAATATTTTATTGTTATAATAAAAGAAAAAGTTGAAAAGGAAAGAATTGTTATGACCAATAAAGAAATAAGAATAAAAATAGAAGAAATGGCTGATGAAAAATATAAAGAGTTTCATACAGGTCTATGCCCTAATAGTAATGAAATTATAGGGGTTAGAGTACCAGTTTTAAGAAATTTTGCAAAAAATATTGTAAAAAATGAAAATATAGAAGAATATTTAGAAAATGCTTTAAATAATTCATATGAAGAAATATTACTACAAGGAATGGTGTTAGGTTTGTGGAAGACTAATATACAAAATTTTTGTATGTATTTAGAAAAATTTATTCCAAAAATAAATAGCTGGGCAGTATGTGATGTATCAGTAGCAGGCTTGAAAATTACAAAGAAAAATATGGAATATATGTGGCTATTTTTACAAAAATATTTAAAATCAGACAAAGAGTTTGAACTACGTTTTGCTATAGTAATGATGCTAGACTTTTATATAACAGAAGAATATATAGACAAAGTGCTAGAAATACTAAATAATGTAAAACATAAAGGCTACTATGTAAAAATGGCAATAGCATGGACAATTCAAGTAGCATTTGTAAAATTTCCAGAAAAGACATTTGAACTACTTGAAAACAATAAAATAGATGACTGGACATATAACAAAGCTTTACAAAAGATTATTGAATCATATAGAGTAGATGAAGAAACTAAGAAAATAATAAAAAACATGAAAAGGGTATAACATAAAGTAATTGACAAAACTATGTAAAGATGATATATTATATAAGAAACTATAAATATGTAAGTAAAGAAACTCAAACAAAATAATTATTTTAGGAGGAAAAAAGCATGGAAAAATTAAATATGTCTAAAAAGTTTAGCTTTAGTGTACGGGTTTCAGATGACACTAGAAAGTATGTACATGGTGACACGTTAGAAGAACTTGTTAATGCAGTAATAGAGCTAGGCGATGAAAAGTTTGTTAGGAAGTTTATAGAAGAATTTCCACAGCTTTCAAGTCAGCAACTAAATGAATTAGAACAAGTTGTTTTAGCTTCAAATAATATTGATGAAATTTATAAATATATAATTAACACAAAAGAACTAATCAATATAGAAAAGTTTGAAGATATAATAATTCAAGCAGCAAATAATAAAAGAATAATTAAATTTGCTAGTATTATAATAGGGGCAAACATAGAAAAGCTTGAAGATGCAGTAATTGCAAGTAAAGATAAGCAGGCAATATTAGACTTTTATAGACTTGTAAAAGGCTCAAATTATGAAAAGATAAAAAGAGTACTTCTAAATAGTGAAAATAATGCTGGTGCTATTTATGAATTTTTTATAATAAATATAAACCAGGGTCATATTATGGAAGATGATGAAATAAAAGAAATAGATGAGGCTATAAGTGCTTCAAATAATGCTAGAATTTGTTTGGAATGGGCACAGACTAATATAGATGGAATCAATATTTCAAAACTTGAAGATATAGTTATAAAAGGTAACAATGAAAACTATATATACGCTTTTGCATCAAGTGTAAATGGTGCTAATATTGAAAAGCTAGAAGATGCTTTTATAACATTTATAAATTATGGGAACATTTATAGAGTGAGGGAATTTGCAAAAAATGTAAAAGCAATTAATATTGAAAAATTAGAAGATGTAATAATTAAATTTGGAAGTGCATATGATATATATATTTTTGCGAACGAAGTAGAAGGTGCAAATTTACATAAGCTTAGAAAGGCATTAATGGCAACAAAAAATAAAAAATATATAAATTATTGGAACAAATCTTTTGGAATAAAAGGACTTTTTAAAAACAAATAAGAACAAAGAGGTATGACATAAGAAATTACTAATACTTGCAATTCCTATAATACATTATATATAAGCAAAAAATGATTTTTCCTATTAAATAAAAAATGTAAAGTAAAAATAGTGCAGTTTTAATAAAATTGTACTATTTTTACTTTTTCTATTGTTAAAAATAAATAAACTGTATATAATAATAGAAAAATGTCAAAAAAGGTGAGAAAATGTATTATCCATATAACTTTATAGAAGTAGAACCAAAAATGAATAAATGGAAAATATTTGTAGTAGTATTAATAATAATTACTATAATAATATTATCTATTTATGGTGGAATAAAATATGCAAAATATATGCAAGATAGAAATGCAGAGGAAGAACTACAAAAAGAACAAGAAATAATTGAAGAACAAAAAAGAATAGAAGAAGAAAAAGAAGCAAAAAGATTAAAAAATGCTAGACCTTTAACAGAAGAACAAATGGTAGCCATAGAAAATATATATACATCAGAAGAAAAAAGAGTATTTTTAACATTTGACGATGGCCCAACAGCATCTGTTACACCATTCATATTAGATTTATTAAAACAAGAAAATATAAAAGCCACATTTTTTGTTTTAGGGAATAGAGCAAAGTCTAATCCAGACTTAATAAAAAGGATATTTGAAGAAGGGCATTACATAGCAAACCATGGGTATACTCATAAATATAGTAGTATATACACAAATAGCCAAACAGTATTGGATGAATATAATTATACTGAAAGTTGTATACAAGAAGCTTTAGAAAACCCAGACTATCACTCAAGGGTATTCAGGTTTCCAGGAGGAAGTGTTCGGAGGTTATTACAAAAATATAAAAAAGGATGCAAAAGTGCATTTGAGACAAAATGGAATAGTTTCATTAGACTGGAACTCATTATCAAAAGATGCAGAAGGAGCACATACAAAAGAAACACTACTTCAAAGCGTAATAGATACAGTAGGAAGTAAACAAAGTGTAGTAATTTTAATGCATGATGCAGCAGATAAAATTTTAACGTATGAAACACTACCAAGCATAATACAATATTTAAGAGACAATGGATATAGCTTTAAAAATTTGTATGATATATTATAAGCAAATAATATATCATATAAAATATTTTATGGTGTAGGGAAAATATCACCTTACACTGTATGTACTCTAAAAAAAGACTATTAATAACAACACTTTAGAAAGGAATGTATACTAAATGGAATATGATGTAATTATAATAGGAAGCGGACCTGCTGGAATATCAGCAAGTTTATATACAGCAAGAGCAAATTTAAAAACACTAATAATTTCAAAAGGAATAGGAATACTAGAAAAAGTAAATAAAATAGATAACTATTATGGATTAGAAAAAACTTTGACAGGAGAAGAATTACAAGAAATAGGAATAAAACAAGCAAAGAAATTAGGTGTGGAATTTATAAAAGATGAAGTAGTCAAAATAGATTATGAAAGTACTTTTAGGGTAGAAACTATAAATAATAGTTATAAAGCAAAAGCAGTAATAATATCAACAGGAACATCAAGAAAAGCTCCGAAAATAAATGGAATAAAAGAATATGAAGGAAAAGGTGTAAGTTACTGTGCTACATGTGATGCATTTTTCTTTAAAGGAAAAGATGTAGCAGTATTAGGAGCACAAGAATATGCACTTCATGAGGCAGAAGAACTAGTAAGAGTAGCAAACTCTGTAACAATACTTACAAACGGAGAAGAAGTAGTACAAAATAGAAGTATAGACTTTTGTGTAGAAGAAAAGAAGATAAGAGAACTTCGAGGAAGCAGCTGTATAGAAGAGATACACTTTGAAGATAATACTATAAAGAAAATAGATGGAGTATTTGTAGCAATAGGAACAGCAAGTAGTAGTGACTTGGCAAGGAAAATAGGTGCAAGAATAGATGAAAAAGGAAATATAATAGTAAATGAAAATATGAGCACAAATGTACCAAACTTATATGCTTGTGGTGACTGTACAGGCGGAATTTTACAAATAGCAAAGGCTGTATATGAAGGAATGATTGCAGGAATGAATGTGATTAAGAGTGTGAAAAAATGAATTTAGGTAGTAAAATAATATAATGAATAATGAAGAATTAATAGTGAAT
>CATNCV010000079.1 GCA_950096965.1 uncultured Clostridiaceae bacterium
TAACAATTCTTTCTAAAGTCTCTTGAAGTTTACCCTGTGCATCTTCAGGCATTCTACAAAGTTTATTTTGAAGTCCTTCATTAACAAGCTCATGTAAACTTTTTCCAAATATATTAGACTCCCATATTTTTTGTGGGTCACTTTCAAATTCAGAAAGTAAATAATTAACAAGTTCTTCAGACTGTTTTTCACTACCAACAATAGGTGAAACCTCGGTTTCAATATCAGCTCTTATCATATGTATAGAAGGAGCCTTAGCTTTTAATTTAACACCAAACCTAGAACCTTGTTTAACCATTTCAGGCTCATCTAAAATAAGTTCATCCATAGAAGGAGTGACTATACCATAGCCAGTAGCTTTAACACTTTCTAAAGCATATGCAATTTTGTCATATTCCTTCTTAGTTTGTGCAAAAGAAGTTATAGTAGAGAATAAATCTCCTTCATTTGAAATTTCAACACCAGAAATTTCAGTAAGTACTTTATAAAATAAGTCATCTTTTAAATCAATAGAAATATTAACATTTCCATTTCCAAGTAGAATTTCATCAACAATAGTTTTCTTAATAACTTCAGTTCTTTGAATTTTAGTAATACCACTATCTATTTGTCTTAATAAGCGAATATCAGTAAAGGCTTCTTTAATTTCAGAATGTAATTCTTGTTTTAGCCAATGCTCATTTGGAAGACCATCAACCCAACGAGGGAAATTAATGTTAATTTGTTCAATAGGGAACTGATATAATATTCTACTAAAAATATTATTAATATCATCTAAATTTAAAGTAGAGCAATCAGTAGGAAGAACAGGAACGCCATATTTCTCCTCTAAGTTTCTTGCAAGCTCTTTTGTATAATCAGAATTTACATTAGTAGTATTAAGAACAATAACAAAAGGTTTATTTAGTTCCTTAAGTTCAGAAACTACTCTATTTTCAGCTTCTATGTAATCTTCTCTAGGAATATCAGTAATAGAGCCATCAGTTGTAACCAAAATACCAATAGTAGAATGTTCAGTAATAACCTTTTTTGTGCCAATTTCAGCGGCCACTTCAAAAGGAATTTCATCCTCACTCCAAGGAGTTTTAACCATTCTTGGCATATCATCTTCTAAATAGCCAATAGCATTATTAACCAAATAACCAACACAATCAACCAATCTAGTTTTAAGTTTAATATTATCACCTAAAGTGATTTCTACAGCTTCATTTGGAATAAACTTAGGCTCAGTAGTCATGATAGTTCTTCCAGAAGCACTTTGAGGAAGCTCGTCTAAAGCCCTTTCTCTTTTGTATTCATTATCAATATTAGGAATAACAAGTAAATCCATAAATCTCTTTATAAAAGTAGACTTACCAGTCCTTACAGGACCAACAACCCCAACATAGATATCTCCATCTGTACGTTTTGCTATATCTTGATAAACTAATAAATTTTCCTCCATGAAAAAATATACCTCCTTAAAATGTTTGTACTAATAAACTTGTTTAGTTAATGTATATTAGTTAAATTCAAAAGTATGACTAAAAAGCAAAAAATAAAGAGAAAAATCTTTAGAGATAATAAAGAGGTAATAAAGAGGGACGTTTCTAAAACTTCCATAATGGAAATTTTAGAAACGTCTCTTTTCTTAAATTACTATTGTTGTTCGCCAGGTAAGAAGTAATCTACAACACCGTAAATTAAAGCACCTACTATGGCAGCCATCCAAGAAATTGTATATCCTGCTACAAAATATTGAGTTACATATAATACGATTGCAGAAAGTACAAATCCTACGAAGCCTTTTCCAAAGGAACTAGCATGAAGCCCAGTAAATTTTACTATTAAATAATCTATTACAGTAAGAACAACTGCAGCTGCAATTAAAGTCCATATGTTGTTTATTTGAAATCCTGGAGTAAAGAAAGCAGTAATTGCAAGAACTATTGCTGCACTAACTAATCTTCCTACTATTTGCCATATCATGCTAGTACCATTTCTAGTTTGACTATGAGTTTGGTTTTCTGACATAATAAAACCTCCTTATTAAAGAAATTTGTAAATTCGAAGCAAATTTACATACTTGTCAATAATTTTAGTATTTACATTTTTGTTTTTTATATTCTTAAAATTTTCTCATAATACGAAAAAATTTTTTTATAAAATAATTATGTTGAAACAAAGACTTTCTAACAATACAAATTTTAAGAAAATCTTTATTTTTCTTTTTAGACTGAAAAAATGAATAAATGGAAAAAATATGAGAAAAATAAAATTAAAAAGGAGAGATTTTTTTATGTTATTAACTTTTTTTAGAACAATTATATTATACATATTAGTTTTAATAGTAATGAGATTTATGGGAAAAAGAGAAATTGGCCAGCTTCAACCATTTGAACTTGCAATATCGATAATGATTGCAGATTTAGCAACAATACCCATGGCAGAATCTGGAATTCCCATAACAAGTGGAATAATACCAATTTTAGGGTTATTATTAATGCACTTAACAATTTCGCTAATTAATTTAAAAAGTATAAGAGCAAGGGAAATAATATGTGGAAAACCATCAATATTAATATATAGAGGAAAAATACAAGAGGATAAATTAAAAAAGGAAAGGTTTACAATAAATGAACTAGAAGAAAGATTAAGGGGGCAAAATATATTTAACATAGGAGATGTAGAATATGCAATACTAGAAACAAGTGGACAAGTAACAGTAATACAAAAACCAGATAAAAGAACAACAACCCCAGAAGACTTTGGAATAATGCCAGAATATGAAGGAATAGCTTATGACTTAGTAGTAGATGGAAAAATAATGAAAGAAAATTTACAGAAATTAGATAAGGACTATAACTGGCTAGTAAAACAAGTAGAGCCATATGAAATAATGCCAGAAGATGCACTAATAGTTACTATAGATGGGAAAGGAAACTTTTTTTGTCAAGCAAAACAAAAATAAGTTCCCATTGGGGACGTTTCCTTTTGGGGTATCTGCCACTTTTGGGAATATTGAACATTTAAAAATATATTTGTAAGGGCAAGCATAGCTCGTTCGTTCTTCAAAGGAATTACTAAAAATATTATTAATAAAAAATAACTTTAAAATCGCTTAAATTAATTAAATAAATATTAAAAAGGTAAAAGGTGAAACAATGTATAAAGAAATTATAATTTGTTCAATTGTTATAATAATTGTAGTTAGTCTAAATATACTTACAGAAAATTACACAAAAGAATCTGTAGCTTTAATGACAGGAAATTTAGAAAATTTAAAGCAAAATATGATTTTAGAAGAACAAAATGAAGAAAATATAAATAAACAAATAGATAATATAGTAAATAATTGGAATGAAAAGTATAAAAAGTTAGCGTATTATATAGAACATGATGAACTGGAAAAAGTAAAAACAGAACTTGTTTTACTCAAAGGCAATATAGAAATTAGAGAATATGAACAAGGTATTCCAAATTTAAATAATTGCATATTTATATTAGAACATATAAAGGAAAAAACATTATTGCAAATAATGAATATTTTTTAGAAATTATTGCCATTGACATAGTTTCAAAAGACTCTACAGGAAAGAGAGAAGTTTATATGGTAGCTAAGGCAGAAAATGAACTATTCTTAATTAAGAAAAACAGATAGCTTTTACAATAATAGATATCATAAATAGAGAATATTTTTCATAAAAATGATAAATATTCTCTATTTATCTATATTACAAAATAAGTAAAAAAACTTGAAATTCACATAAAAGTTTGATAAAATAAAAGTGTAACTAAGTTTGTACAATTTTATAGGACTAATATATATAATTGTAATTGTCTTAATAACTAGGAGGGCAGAGAAATGAAGAAAGTAAAGCGGGAAGAAATAATCCAAACTTTAACTGAATTTTTTTGTGCTGATGTAATAAAAATGGATCCACTTACTTTTGCTTGGGGAGAACAAACTAGAACAACAATAGATGTAAATCCCATTAGAATAAAAATTCAGTGGGAAGTTTCTAATGATAAGATACCAGAGGATGGATATGAGAAACTTCTTGATGAATTTAAGTATCATGTAATTGATATATCCAAAAGAAATTTGGAACCAATTATGTATGACGAAAGAAGAAATGAGGAAACAACAGTTATAGATATATATATAACAAATGGATATGAAATAGAATAACAAAAATATGGCATAGGTAATTAGTCTACCTATGCCATGTTTTATATTGTAGGAAATATACTATTTTAAGTTAGAATTGTAGGAACTTAATTAGCAAGCAATACATAAGAGTATTTTTACTAAATTAAGCCGTTTCTTGTCTTAACGTAAAATATTAAACCATGAAAAGAATAACCTTTCCATAAATGTCCCAACACCTATTTTTTTTACATCATTTTCAGCAATAAGGTTAGCTTTTCCAATAGTTTCACCATTCAATACATACGAAATTTCACCTAACTTTTGACTTTTAGAAATAGGTGCAGAAATGCTATCTTGAATATTTATAATTTCTTCTATATTTTTATCTTCACCTTTTTTTAAAAGAGTACCGTAAAGGACTTTCAAAAACAGCATTAACATTACAGCGTACACCTTTATCTACATATATACTTTTTAAAACATCACCAGTATTCGCAAAACTTTTATAACTATAATTGCTAAAACCATAGTCTAACAATTTTTCAGCTTCAGAAAAACGAACCTTTGGAGTAGGAGCTTTCATAATAACAGCAATTAAAGAAAGCTCATCTCTTGTAGCACTAGCAGATAAATTATATAAAGCAAGCGAAGTAGAACCAGTTTTTAAACCAGTAGCACCTTTATAATTCCTAATTAATTTGTTAGTATTAACAAGCTGTGACTTACCACCGACGAAGGCTATCCATCCAAATAGTAGTGTATTTTATTACATTAGGATGATTAACTAGAAGTTCTCTAGACATTAAAGAAATATCATAACTTGAAGTAACATGCCCATCTTCATCTAATCCATGACAATTTTTAAAACAAGTATCATTCATACCAAGTTCTTTTGCTTTAGCATTCATTTTTTCAACAAAAGAAGAAGTAGAACCCTCTAAGTATTCAGCCATGGCTACTGTACAATCATTGCTAGATACCACACATATAGCTTTTAACATTTCATCTACAGTAAGTTCTTCTCTAACATCTAGCCAAATTTGTGAGCCACCCATAGAAGCAGCATTTTCAGTACAAGGAATTTTATCAGTTAAAGCAATTTTACCACTATCTAAGGCTTCCATTATAAGTAGTATAGTCATAACCTTTGTAACAGAAGCAGGACGTAACTTTTCATGTGAATTATGCTCATACAAAACTTTGCCAGAATTTTGTTCGATTAAAATAGCAGAGCCAGATTCTAACTCTAAATTAGTTGTAGAAGTTACAGGGGTGCTAGTAGGAACAGTAATATCTGGAGAAGACCACATATACTCTTGGGAAGCAGAGTAAGAAAAAGGCAAAACAAAAATAGAAAATATAAATACAAATAATATAACATATACAAATTTACGCATATAAAAACCCTCCAATACATACTAAAATATATGAGTATGATTTAAGGGCTATGCTAATTAATTTTCAATTTTAAAAATAGTTGCAGTTATATTTTTATCATCAGTGGTTAAATTAAGCTTTACTTTATAAGCATTATCATTTTTAAACTTAAAATCTAAAGAACCATAAGAAACAGCAGCATCTTTACCTTTTGGGACATAACCAACTTCTTTACCATGTTCACTTCTTTCTATAATTTTAAGAGTTGGAATATTTAAAACAGCATTATATAAAGTACTACTTACTTGGCAATTTCCGTCCGCCAAGCCCCATTTCTGCTTTATGATTTATGATAATTTTAGCCTCTTGATACCCTCTTTCTGAAGTAGGCTTTCCTACAATATTATTAAAAGAAAAAGTATCACCAGGATTTACAACAAATCCATTTAAAATACCACAAGTAATTCTAATATTAGCAAGTCGACCAGCAGAATTATCTAAAATTTTAGTAGAAAAGGTAGAAACTTGAGTTTCAGTAGGAATACTTTTTTGTTCTTCATAATTTCCGATTATTAGTAGTATTTATATTATCACTATTTATATTAGAAGAAGTTCTTTGACCAGATACTTCGTTATCATTAATACTATTATCAGTATTATTAGTAGTATTACTATTAGATACATAAAAATAAATAATTACACCAATAATAACAAGAAATATAACTAACCATATATAATTTGACTTTTTCATAAAAATTCCTTTCTTAATTAATTTGTAGAGGTAGTTTAATCTCACATAATAAAATCACTTTTGGCATGATAGGAAAATCAACTTTTAGAAATACATTACACATTGCATGAGTTACCACATTATCAAGCAACCCATGTAGCAAAACAACTTTCTTATTACACATAAAAAAATCAATTTAAAATGTAGGAGCACAGTGCACTGTACCATTTGCTCTATTATATGAAAAATCGACTTTTTGAGATATATTCCACGAGTAAAGCCACTTTTGTTTTTTTATAAAACTTTGATATTAGTATGTACAAAAAAATTTTTTATATTCAAAGTAAAAAAATATATAAATAATCAAAAATTTATAGAAAGTAAATTTAAAAAAATAAATGCATAAAAATTTCCTCATTTGTAATAATAAGATTAAACAAAAATATCAAAAGGAGGGAAAAAAGTGAAAGCAACAGGTGTTGTAAGAAGAATAGATGATTTAGGAAGAATAGTAATTCCAAAAGAAATAAGAAAAACTTTAAGAATAAAAGAAGGAGACCCATTAGAAATATTTACAGATAGAGAAGGACAAGTAATATTAAAAAAATATTCACCAATAGGAGAACTTTCAGAATTTGCTACAGAGTATGCAGAAACATTATCAAAAACAACAGGGCATATAGCATGTATAACAGATAAAGACACAGTAATAGCAGTATCAGGAGGTTCAAAAAAGGAATATTTAGAACAAAGTATAAGTAAAGATATAGAAAGAATAATGGACTATAAAGAAGTATATACAAGCAAAGAAAATAATGATGTAGCAGTGCCAATAACAAAAGGTACAGAAGGCAAGAAAAACAACTCACAAGTTGTATACCCAATAATATCAGATGGAGACGCAATAGGAACAGTAATATTATTATCAAAAGATGAAAAAACAAAAATGACAGAAGTAGAAAAGAAAGTAGTACAATCAGCAGCAAGCTTTTTAGGTTCACAAATGGAAGTATAATGTTTGCAATAGTAAATAATAAAAATAATATACAGGGGCTTATATTAAAAGTAATACCTAAAAGTATTTGCCAAATTACACCCATGTATAATGAAAAAAATGAAATTACTATTATTTAAAAAAATTATAATGTAGGGGTCACCACAATTGGTGACCCTATTTCGAAGAAATAGTATAAATAAACGACGAAAAATTACAATAATATTACAACAATATTACATTTACATTATAAAAGCAAAAAACTATTGAAAAAACTAATAAATATGTATAAAATTATCATAATTAAAGCAATAAACTAAGGAGGAAACAAAATGGTAGAATATAAAGTAAATACAGCAGAGCCAATGAATGGGGGAGTAGAACTAGGAAAATCACAAATACTACCTACAAAAGTAAGCAAATGGACAAAAATAAAAAACTTTTTATTTCAAGAAGTAACAATTGAATTAACACCATACCAACAAAAAGTATTAAAAGAAGTGCATGACTTTTGGCACCAAGATATAACTTGGCAAAAAGTAAAAGACTTTTGGCTACAAGATATAGAAATAACATTATAAAGAACAAAATATAAAAGATATAAAAAGAGACAAGATAAATTGGCACACAAAGATAAAGTGTGTCAATTTACCTTGTCTTTTTTTATATACTAGGAAATTATGCTACTTTAATTTAGAATCATAAGAAAAGCTAGAGCTAGTCAGTGTGGAGAAGCCACTTTTATTCTATTATAGAAAATTACTCTATTTTAAGTTAAAATGTAGGGGATGGCCTTGCGTCTCCGTGTGGTGAAGTTATGTTCTTACATTACTCTTTAAAGAAACAAAAACACGATTATTTATGTTAAACATATTAAACTTTGTAGATTTAATAGAAACAATATATAAATATTTAGCAAAAAGTAAATAAAATACAATAAAACTAAAAAAAAAGATACATAAAATGTCGAATTTTGAAGAAAAAGTCTTGAAATAATATGTTAATAATTGTATAATGAAATTATAAAA
>CATNCV010000080.1 GCA_950096965.1 uncultured Clostridiaceae bacterium
CAATTCTATATATTTTTTCATTATCTTGCATCTCTATCAGCCCTCCTTTTCTTGTATTCAGGAGAGTTTTTAAGTTTCTGCTTTTCTAATCTTGCTTTTTCTTTTGCTTCTTCACGAACTTTTCTTTCAGCTTGTATCTTTTCTTGTTCAAGTTTTTGTCGTTCTAGTTCATCTTGTCTTTCTTTATCAAATAAACTTTTAAAGAAGTTTGTAACTTTTTGTGGTGCAAGTTTGATAGCATGGAAATAATCTTTTGTTTTTTCTACTAGATCATCATATAGAGATTTCCATTTATCTACTGCATTTCTTAAATTATCAATTCTGCTATTAAGTTCATATATTTCTTTATCTGCAACAATTCCTTTTTTAGCATATTCAGTTAAATTCTCATAGTCCTCTTGCTCTAATTCAATCTTTTTAGAAAATCTCTTTTGTTTTCCTAAATTTGAAATATCTTCAATTTGCTTATCATATTTCAAATAATCATTATAAGAAGATTCCTTTTGTTCTACTTGACTTGTTATTTTCTCAAGTCTTTCAGTATCTTTCTTAATCTTAAATTGTAAATCATTTAAATGTTCTTGATTAGTGCCTTTTACACCACGAATAAAGTCTTTATAGCCACTATCAGACATATACTTGAAGAATCTGTCTTGTAGTAGACTATATGATTTTATTAAAACTGCATTTCCTTTTTTATCATATACAGGATTTCCTTGATTATCTAATACTTGCTCTGATTTCCATTTATTACTATGACTTACTTGATTTATTACTTCTTTTGTAGTTCCAACTAGCGATTTATCTTTACATTTTTTAGTCCATTTTACTTCTTTTCTTACAACAGGAAGTGCTACAACATGCAAGTGATAATGATAGATGGGTTTTCCATATTCTTCTGTTAAAGCTATATTTATTTCATCTGCATGCATTACTGCTGATATAATATTAGCAGTTCCCATTTCTTCTTCAGCAAAGTGGAATGCTCTTTCGTAAAATTCTTTTGCAAATTGATAACCACCATGTTTTTCAAAATAGCCAGAGTTAATATCAAATATAAGTTCATCAAAAAGTTTAGCATTTTTTCGTAAACCTCTTAATGATACTTGTTTATTGTCAATTAGCTTTTTTAATTTCTCATTGTAGGTAGTTTCACATCTTTTGTAATGTACATTATTTGTACTTTTAGTTAAATCAACATTCATATTAGAATATGATTTATTTTTTCTTTCATTGTGTCTTTCAGCTTTAGTAATACTTGTTTTAGTATAAGTTTCTACTCTAGCTACTGAATAATTTGTTTTGTTCTTGTCCAATATATTTCCCTTTCTGTAGGTAGCAAGTAGCGACCGAAGGGAGCTGTTACATAACTTTCTTTTAGAAAGTATGTAACCCACTATGACACTTTCAAAACTCCGTTTTGCAAAGATGTCAGTGGGCTCCTAGCGGAGGGCTCATAAATTATCTAATTTTACGATAGATAATTTATGTTGGCTTCGCCAAAGCAAAAGAATATATTTAATACCGTTCATATATTCTTTTGCTAATCTTAACAATTTATTTACATACCAAAAATAAATTGTTAAGCTCTTTTTGTTTCTACATAAATAGAGAGGACAGAAGATTATACACAACAAAAAGACCATAAGCGATATACCAATATTCTATTTACCTACTAATGAATACAATTTTAATAAGCTCAAACAAAATTTGAGTTTTAAATATGTACTCATTTTTTAGTGTGTATGTAAATAGAATATTGAACTTTGCACTCATGGCTTTCTTAATTACTTATAAATACTGGACAAGTTTACTATTATTTTAATTTTTCACACTTTCTAATAACCAGTTCGCAATCCTATATGCGACTCGTTTTCGCCTGGCATCTGAGGAATTATAAAATTCCCAAGAAAACATCAATATTCTTGTATTCCTAATTAGAATACACATAATTTATACCATGAATTGTGTCGAAAGTCAAGAAAATTTGCCATTTTTGTTGTAATATGTAGGTTTTATTGTTATAATTTGTTTACATATATTATTTTAAGGAGGAATGAATATGTTAGAAGAATATATAAAAATTATTAAGCCATATATAATTGAACTTTTTAGTAAAGATTCTAGTGGTCATGATATAAGCCATCTTACTAGAACTATGAATATAGCTGTTAATTTGTGTAAAAAAGAAAATGGAGATGAACTAATAGTCGGAATATCAGCATTTATGCATGATATTCATAGAATAATGCAAAATAAAATGGGTAAATTTGTATCACCTAAAGACTCTTTATCAAAAGTAAAAGAAATTTTAAGTAATACTGATTTAAGTAGAGATATTATAGATAAGATATGCTATTGCATAGAATTTCACGAAAATTACAATTGGAATGGAAATAATGTTGAAGATATAAATACATTAATTTTACAAGATGCAGACAATTTGGATGCAATAGGTGCAATTGGAGTAGGAAGGACTTTTAGTTATGGAGGAGCACATAATGTAAAAATGTATGATGAAGAAACTCCACTTAACTCTGATGAGAATTATGCAGAAGAAAATGGAGATGATCCTTCTACAATTCATCATTTTTATCATAAATTGTTTAAGCTAGCCAATAACATGAATACAGAAACTGCTAGAAAACAAGCAATTGAAAGAACAGAGTTTATGAAAGTATTTGTAAACGAATTTTTACAAGAATGGAATGGCATAAAATAAGATATAAAAAGTATAAATAATTAATTAAATAGGAGATTGATATGGAAAAATATTTGGAAAATTTAAATAAAGAAGTAAAGCAATATTTAAAAATATTGTCCCCAGAATTTCCAGAATGGTTACTGGAATATATTAATACACCAGAAGTCCTTAGATTAGATGGTATTGGACAGTCTTGTGGTACACTATATACAAAAGTATACAATGATAAGTATTTTTATTCAGTACTAACTCATAGTATTGGAGTGGCATTAATTATATGGAATTTTACACATGATAAAAAACAAACACTCGCAGGGTTGTTTCACGATATAGCAACACCAGTTTTTAAACATTGTATTGATTTTATGAGTGGAGATTCAGAAAAACAAGAAGCGACCGAAGAAAGAACAGAACAAATAATAAAAGATTCAAAAAGTATTATGAAATTATTAGAAAGAGATAATATAAAAATAGAAGAAGTTTCTGATTATCAAATTTATCCGATAGCAGATAATAATGCTCCAATGTTAAGTGCAGATAGACTTGAATATACGTTATCAGGTGGTTTATACCAAATAAAAGTATTTGATATAATGAGTATAGAAAAATATTATAATAATATAGTAATACTTAAAAACGAAGATGGAATTGATGAACTAGGATTTAAAGACAGAAA
This sequence comes from uncultured Clostridiaceae bacterium, assembly GCA_950096965.1. GTDB lineage: Bacteria > Bacillota > Clostridia > TANB77 > CAG-508 > UMGS1663. Next base: position 3,381 of record CATNCV010000080.1, read on the forward strand.
GGTATGTGAAGATTTTATACATGATATTTCAAATTTATGGCCTCGTTGGATTGAAGATGAAGATAAACTATGTATGCAATTTATTGCAGATATTGTAAAATCTATGAATATAAAAGGATATATTACAATTGATGATTTATACAATCTTTCAGAAAAAGAAGTAATGCAATTAATTAAAACTTGTGATGATTCCTATATAAAAAATGCATTTATTAAATTTCAATCTGCTACTAGAAATTCTGTATATAAAAAAGAAGTACCTAATAAAGATATTTACTGTACCACTGTAAAAGGTAAAAAGAGATATATAAATCCTTTGGTTATCTGTGAAAATACAATAGGAAGAATAAAAGATGTATCACCTATTGCAAACAAAGACATTAATGATTTTCTTAATATGAAAGAATACCAATATATAGGATTTAATTTTGATTTTAAACCATATACTTCTTAGCCAAATTATATAGCCACTCAATAATATAAAAATTGAGTGGCTATCATTAATAGATAAATTTTCTAAACATAAATTAATTCTTTAAATACAATATCTTCAGCACAATGTTTATAATTATTCATAAGTCCAGTCCATTTTAAAGGATCAGTATTTTTCAAGTTTTCATCAATAGGATTTTTTTCTAGCATTTGTTTCATAAGTATTTCAAATCTTTTTTTAGCTTGTTTGTCAGTTTCTACAATATGTTTCCTTAAAGTCTTGTTCATGAACATTATTGTATATTCAGCCTTCTTATGATTTTTTAAATATTCTAATCTTAAATGCCCATACTTTCCAATAATATAATCATTTTCGTAATATACCTTTTCCAAATATAAGTCAGGAATGAAAAAATCTCCTTCTTTGTGATAAGTTATCTCTACCATAATAAAATCCTCCTAAAATTAAATTTCACTACTTTTAGAACTATAATTTTATATCTGTTTAGCTGTCTTTTATAACATATAATTTTTAATAAAATATAAAGTGTACTTAACTTATTCTTACTGGGTTAGGACTTATGACAGAGTCAAAATCCTGAGCTACGAAGAAATTTGCAAAAGAAAATGTATCTGGAACTACTTCTCTATCTAATAATGCAATTCAAAAAAAGGAAAAAATCAATATTTCAGATTTTTCCCTTTTACTAATGACTAACATAGCATAAATGCTATGGACACTAATGTAATAATAGTATATGAAAGATATTAAATTATATGCAATAAAAACGATAGCCTTTTGAGCTATCGGATTATAATGATTACGTTCTTTTCAGAACGGACACTAATGTTTTATTAATTTAATTATAAACTATTTAATGGCAGAAAGTCAAGCAAAATTCAAAATTTTATTCATCTTTTAGTGGTCTTAACCTATATAAACTCTCAAGCTGTGAATTAATTTTATTCCAGTCATTTGGTGAAATAGTAACTAAATTTCCCTTTTTCCTATAAGGATCTGAAATTCTTATTTTACTAACAACTTTTAATTGCTCAACTAAAACCGTAGAGTCAACTTCTTCTAAATCTATATGAAACCAAAAGTCATCTTGTAGTCTTTTTGTTGTTAATGGAAGGACAGTACATATAGGAGAATTTTTAGAAGATCTTAATATTAGAACAGGTCTTAATTTATTTTGCTCACTTCCAATATTTATTCCTAGATTGCACCAGTAAATAAAATTATTATATATTGGAAATTTAGGAGGTTGTCTATTATATCTTAAATTTGCTTTTTCTTTAGTCCATTCAGAAAATTGAATTGCATCAGCAGTATTAATACTATTTAATAAATTTTCAGTCTCTTCAATATTGTTGTGAATTTCATCATTCATAATCTCACCTCGCTTTCTAAAGTATAGCATATTATAAGCTATAAGTAAACAAAAGTTTGAAGGTTTTATGAAATTATTTTGCAATTTTACATAAAATATAGTACAATATATTTATCTAATAGCAGTCAGCTATGTAACTATATTATTAAGCCTTTATGGCAGGAGGGAAATAGTATGTACAATAAAGTTAAACTTTTGGTGGAAATTGGTAAACTGGAAGTTCGGTTTGAAGAAGATAGCCGAGTTATAACAGAATTATCCAATTTTCGCGACAAAATTTGTAGCGATGATATTCTGCAGGGTGCAATTGCTTTTGGGCGTCTCCAAGCAAGAATTGGAGAAACAACTGAAGAGATTCAGACAATCAATTGCATTTTAACAAATACTAAACCAGTTCCAGATATGTCAATTGGGGAACTTGAGTTTACGGTTAGAACATACAATGTTTTAGATCGTAATCAAGTAAGAACTGTTAAGCAAATTACAGAGATGTCTTCTGAAGGCTGGACTAAAATAAAAAATCTTGGTAGAAAGTCTTATGAAGAAATAGCTGAAAAAATGCATGGACTTGGTTTAGAAATCGCATCATATGGTGAGAGTACAGAAGTATGCTAATCACACAGTCATTTTGTCATATACAAAAGGCTTAGAAACACCTTCCATTAGGGTGTTTCTTTTCAATATTATATAAATTTTAAAAATTTAATTGCGATTTATAAAAATTGTGATATACTTTAATAAATTGATTGATATTTGTATCAATCGTCAAGAGAGCCAAAAAAGTTGTAGATAACTACGTTAATGGTACCAGTAATAGCAAGCATTTGAAGGCTTGCTATTTTTTATTTTTATGTTAAATGTGTAAAACTAGAGTTTTGACTATCATATTTTTACTTCTATTTATAAAATTTTTCTTTAAAATTACATTTAACAAAGCAAAAAAGATATTATTATATATTTACATTAAACAATGTACCTTCAGTCAGGTTTGTGTCATTTGTTTGCGTATATGTACCTCATGCACATACTTTTTTATGCCCATAAAATTCGCCATATTCTAACGAGCACTGCTCGCCCCTACAATTCTACCTTTAAACAGAATACTTCCTAGTATATAAAAACAAAAGGCACAGTTCTTTGTGCCCTTACATTTGAAATTGATTTTTGTACATAACTTTATTTTTTGTACTATTTTAATATATGCTTAATGTTCTTATTTATATTTTATTACTGTACTTCCAACTCCTGCATCTATTTTTATATTGTTTTGACCATTTCCATATTTTGTATCATTTTGTATTTCTTTAGAGTTTATTTTAAAACTTCCTAGTCCTTTTTTTGCTGATATTTTATAGTCATCTTCATTTCCTATTAGGTTAACTTCCAGTCTTCCTACTCCACAGTCTATATCTGTATCTCCTATTAGTTTTGCAGTCATTTCAAATTCTCCTACTCCACAATCTAGTTCTAAATTATTTAGTATTGAATTTTCTATTGTTACTTTTCCTACTCCACCATTTATTTTTGTTTCTTTTTCTACATTGATATCACAAATTTTTACACTTCCTGCTCCTAGTTCTAGTTTTAATTTATCTGTACAAAGTTTTTCTATTGTTACTTTTCCTGCCCCTGTTTCTATTTTCACATTTGTTAGTTTAATATTTTCGGGTATATATACTGTAATATTGGAATCACTTACTGTATTCCAAAAAAGTCTAAGCTCCTTTTCTCTTATTTTTAAAATTCCATCTTTATTTTCACATTCAAATTTGTCTTCTATAGTTGTAGCTTCTATCTTAAATTCTGTTCCTTGTTTTATGTTCAAATTAGAAAGTTTGCATTCTATTTGTATTTGTTCTACTTGCGTATAACTTTCTGAAAAGTCTACCATATTTTCTGTGTTACTATTGATACTTACAATTCCAGTTACTCCTGCTATGCATGCAAATGCTGTAATAATTCCTCCAATTATATTTACTATTAGGAAAATCGCAAATGCCATTGCTATATATTTTATTACTTTTTGTCCTTCACTCATTTTATATCTGCACCTCCAAACATACAAAATGCATTTACATATATTGTTGGTACATTTTCTTCTTTGGAATTATTGATTTTATTTCCTACGCCACCAAATATAGATGTAGATTTTACTTTTACATTAATATTTTCTGGTACTTTTATTTCAACTCCTCCAAATATAGCTGTTACATTTATTACTTGTTCTTTTTTTATAATTGCTCCTCGTAAGTCCATATCTACTGCTCCAAATACTGCTGTTAAATCTGCTCCATCAAATTCCTCATTTTGCATATTTATTTTGTTTTCTCCAAAAGTTGCTGCATATTCTTTTAAACCTGTTCTATTTAGTTCTTTTATTTTGTCTGTTACTTTTTTATTTATTGAATCTTTGAATATAAAATAAATACCTACCATTATTAGAGTAAATGGTATTGATAATTTTATAACCATATCAAATCGTAAAATTCCTTGTGTGCAAAGTAAAAGTGCTATTCCTATTACTAGTCCTATAAAATCACCAATTCTTTCTGGCCCTTTTATAAAACCTATTAGACATGGAATTATTATAAATAATGTCCACCATCCATCAAAAAATATATTAATGTTTGCAATTCCTAATATATTTAATGCGAATATTAACCCTAATATAATAAATACTAGTCCCCATAGTAAATTCCCAAATTTTTTCATAATTATTTT
>CATNCV010000081.1 GCA_950096965.1 uncultured Clostridiaceae bacterium
CGCCAATGTCAGCACCCTACATTCTTACTTTCGAGTTTCTGATTTCTGTCTTTTGACTTCTATTTTATTGTTTGTCTTAATTCATTATATATATCTTCACTTATTTTAGTTTCAAAGTTTCTTTCTAGTCGTTTTGTTTTTATTGCTTTTTCTAAACATTCTATGTTATCACATATATATGCTCCTCGCCCGTTTGCTTTTCCTGTTTTATCTAGTGAAATTTGACCTTCTTTATTTTTTACTATTCTTATTAGTTCTTTTTTTAGTTTTATTTCATTACATCCTATACATGTGCGTTTTGGTAAATTTTTCAAAGCTTTCAACTCCTTATTCCATTGTATTCTAGTTTATTTTAGTTCATGTCCTTTTTTATATTTTTAGAAAAATCATTTTCAATAGTTCTTATGTTTCCTTTGAATATAATTATAAAAAATTCTATTCTTCTATTTCTTCTTTCTTTTTCCTAGTTTTTTTTGGCTTTTCTTCTATTACTTCTTCTTTATTTTCTTCTACTATATTTTCTTTTATTTCTTCTTGTTCTTTTTCTGCTTGTTTTATTAATTCTTCTGCTTCTGCTATTCCTTCAGAAACTGTTTCACTATTTTCTTCTTGTGCTTCATTTTGTAAATTTGTTAACATTTCTCTAAATTGTGTTTCACTCTTTATATCTATTTTCCAGCCAGTTAATCTTGCTGCTAGTCTTGCATTTTGTCCTGATTTTCCTATTGCTAATGATAATTGGTCATCTGGTACTATTACTTGCGCAAAGTGTTCTTCTTCTTTTATATCTACTGCCATTACCTGTGCTGGTAGTAATGCTGATGAAATATATATACTTGGGTCTGCATTCCATTCTATTACATCTATTTTTTCACCATTTAATTCATTTATAATATTTTGTATACGTATACCTTTTTGACCTACGCATGAACCTACTGGATCTATGTTTTCATTTTGTGAATATACTGCTACTTTGCATCTATTTCCAGCATCTCTTGATACACTTTTTATTTCTATTAATCCTTCATATATTTCTGGGATTTCAAGTTCAAATAGTTTTCTTACAAAATCGTTATGACTTCTTGATATTATTACTTGCGTACTTCCTTTTTGTCCTTTTTCTACATCCACTATACATGCTCTTATTTTATCATTCACATGATATTTTTCTGAAGGTATTTGTTCTTTTAAAGGCATTACTCCTTCTAACCTTCCTAAGTCTACTATAACTACTCCGCCATCTGCTTTTTGTATTAAACCTGATACTATTTCACCTTTTTTGTCATTAAATTCATTATATAAAAATTCACGTGATGCTTCTCTTATTTTTTGAATTATTACTTGTTTTGCTGTTCCTGCTGCTATTCTACCAAAGTTTTTTGGTACTAGCTCGTTGTCTAAAATATCACCTTCTTGTATTTTATTATCTATTTTTTTTGCTTCTTCAATAGATATTTGTGTTTTTTCATTTTCTACTTCTTTTACTACTTCTTTTTGCATATATACGTGGATTTCTCCTGTTTGTCTATCCATTGTTATTTTTACATTTTCATCTTCACAGTCATAATTTCTTTTATATGCTGCAACTAATGCTGTTTCTATTGTTGTAAGCATTTCTTCTTTTTTTAATCCATTTTCTTTTTCTAGATCCTCCATTGCTAGTATTAATTCTGTACTATCAATTGCTGGTCCATTTGATTTTGTTTGTTTCTTTTTCATTTTTTGTTTCTCCTTCCTTATTATCTATATTTCTTGATAAGATATAATTTTATTATTTAATTTTGTAAGTTGGAGGTTGTTTTTTTAAGTTAGATTTTAGGTAATTTCTTCAAAGACTTATCCTATTTTCCAACTTCTAACTTCTAACTTCTATTTCTACCAATTGTATTTTAATTTCATATTTGAGATATTTTTTCTTAATATTTTTATTTCTTTGTTTTTTTCTATTTCTTCTATATATATTGCTTCATTATCAAATGATTTCAAAGTCCCTATATATTCTTTTTTCCCGTTTTCTATTTCTAATTTGCCAAATAATTTTATTTCTACTTGCTCACCTTTTGCTATTTCTAAATGCTTATCTTTTCTAAGTATTCTTTCTATTCCTGGTGAAGATATTTCTAAAAAATATTGTTCTTTTATATAATCTGCTTCATCTAGTATATCATTTATTTCGTTATTTACCTTTTCACAATCATTTAAGTCTATTCCATCTTTTTTATCTATAAATATTCGTAAAAAATAGTCCTTACCTTCTTTGGCATATTGAACATCATATACATTGTAACCTAAACTTTCTATTTTAGGTGTTACTAATTCTTCTACTCTTTCTTCAATACTTGCCACAAAATCACTCCTTTACTCTTTACTTATTTTTCCTTTTGTATTTCCTAAACTTAAGTAAAGAGCGGAATCTGTTTCCGCTCTTTGCTAAGTTCATTTTGTATTCTTATATTATTATATACTGTTTTGGTAAAAATTACAAGTGTTTTTCATTTTTTTATTTGATAATCAGTAACTATTCAGAAATTAATATATTAGAATAAGAAAAAATCTCCCCTATAAATACTTTGTAAAAAGGTCTACGAAGATTTATTCTAAAAAAACTATTAAATAGTAACTAATAATTAATATATCCTTTAAAATAAATATTTCTAATGTACATTTAATTCTCAAAAGTGACATTATACCCCATTTGGAAATGTCTCTAATTAAAACTAACCTCTTGGTACATATAATAAGCTTGCTAGTTTTGATATTGGCATTGATTGTAGCCATACTGTTCCAGGTCCTTCTACTGTTGTTAAAAATAATCCTTCTCCTCCAAACATTATATTTTTTAGTCCTGGTACTGTTGTTATATCTAGTTTTACTCCTGCTTCCATTGCTGCTACATATCCATTATCTACCTTTATTTTTTCTCCTGCTTTTAGTTCTTTTTTCACTACTTCTCCATCTATTTCTAAGTATACTTTTCCTGGCCCTGTTATTTTTTGCATTATGAAGCCTTCTCCTCCAAAGAAACCTGCTCCTAGTTTTTTTCTAAAGTGCATTGCTATATCTACTGTACTTTCTGCACATAAAAATGCTTTTTTTTGTGCTATTATTGTTTCACCTTGGCTTAAGTCAAATTCTAGTATTTTTCCTGGAAATGATGATGAAAAAGCTATTTCCACATCATCTTTTTCTGCAGTGTATATATTCATGAATAATGATTCTCCAGCTAATGCTCTTCCTAGACCTTTCATTATTCCTCCATTTGTCGATGTCTTCATTTTTATTCCTTCATCCATCCAACTCATTCCGCCACTTTCAGTTACTACTGATTCTCCTTTTGATAATTTACATGTAACTATTGGTAATGAGTCTCCTAATATTTTTGCTTGCATTACTTTTTCCTCCCTTTTTATTTTATTGCATTAATATTACTATATTACAAATTGTATTTCAATATTTTTTGTAATTTTTTATCATTTTTTGTTTCTTATATTTCATTAATATTGCAATTTTTATATTTTCCACATTTTTATTACATAAATATTACTTTTCTATTACGTTCATTCGCTTTATGTTTATTTTTTGTAATATTTAGTTTACTTTTGTCGCTCAAATAATTTCTGTGGATGTTGTGGATAAGTCTGTTGATAATGTATTTTCAATACATTCAGAGTATAAGTTATTCACATTGTTTTTTTGTGTTATTCTTTATGAAAACCTTATTTATTTTCTACAAACAATTATGTAGTCCATTTTTTTATTTTAATACCTTGCTTTTATGTTATATTCATATATTTATTAATTTAAGTTTTTTGTATATAATTTTATTTATTGATATTAAATTTTAATTTTTTTATAGAAATAATAAATAATTAGTATTTATATTCTGTAGTTTTTAGCATTTTTCTTAGTTTACTAATGTTTCAAATTTTATGGTATTTATCATTTGTATTCCTTAATTATAATAATTAAAGAACCGTAAAAAAGTATGCCAATTTATCTCGTCCATTTTTCATACTTTTTTACAGTTCTTTTTTACTTATATAATTGTTGATAAATTTTATAGTCTCTAACTATTTTTCTTACATAACTATTTGTTTCCTTAAATGGTATATTTTCTATGTCTGAACCATCTTCTTTTATTATTCCTTGTTTTATCCAGTTGTCTACATTTCCTATCCCTGCATTATATGCTGCTAATGCAAGTAAACTATTTCCATCATATTTTTTTATTAATTTTGCATAATATTTTGTTCCTATTTTTATATTTATTTCTGGGTTATATAAGCTTTCTGTCACTGTTATTTCTTGATTTACTTCTTTTGCTTCTTCTAGTGCTGTGCTCTCCATTAGTTGCATTAACCCTATTGCTCCACTTTTTGATTTTATATTTCGCTTGAAGTTACTTTCTGCTTTTATTATGGCAAATGTTAGTAGTGGATCTATGTTATTTTCTTCTGAGTATTTGTATACATATTCTGAATAATTTGTTTTATATATTTTCTTTAGTATGTAATTTTGTATCTTTAGTACTCCAAATAGTATTATTAATATTGTTAGTATTAATAATACTATTATTAGGATTTTTATTTTCCTTTTCAAATTTTATATTCTCCTTTATTGATAATGAAATAATACTAACATAATTTCATTATAATTTCAACCAAATATATTTGTTTTTCTATTTATCGCATATTAGTATTTTTGTGTTTTTACTAATATTTTCTATTATTTTTTTCATAATTTGTGTATCTATTGATATGCATCCTGCTGTTGGTGTATTGTTTGTGCAATGTAGAAATATTGCACTCCCTTTATTTGGTATGTTATTGGGGTTTGTTTTTATTTCTATTAAGTATTCATATTGTGTTTTGTATTCTATTAAGTGTTCGGCTCTTTCCCAGTCTTTTTCTACTTCTTTTATGTTTACTAATTGGTTGTAATATTTGGAGTTTACATCGTCTACCCAGTACATGTTATTAGTAATTTTTGTGTATGGTATATTATTTTTGTTTTTTCCGTTTTTTTGTGTGTTTAGTATTATTCCTAATTCAAATTTTCCTATGGGTGTTTTTTGGTCACCTTCTTCTTTTTCGTTTGTTAAACCATTTTTTCCAATGTAGGCTTCTTGTTCTATGTTGCATTTTGGGTATTTTAGTATTCCTTTATTTTTTTCTGTTGGATAGAAATATATGTTGTCGTCTATTTTTTTCACTCCTTTTTTATTAAGCTCCTTTGTATAATTTGTTATATTTTATGGTTCTCTACTTATTTCCGCGTTGGGGACAGTCCCAACGCTAGTCTATTTACATTCGTACCAGTTGGTTGCTTCGGATACTTCTACTTCTAGTGGGACTGTTAGCTGTGTTGCTTGTTCCATGCATTCTTTTAACATCTTTTTGGCTTGTTCTTTATCTTTTTCGTTTACTTCTAATATTAGTTCATCATGTACTTGAAGTATTATTTTTGCGTCTAGCTTTGTTTCTTCTAATGCTTTATTTAGGTTTACCATTGCTATTTTCATTATGTCTGCTGCTGTTCCTTGTATTGGGGTGTTCATTGCAGCTCTTGCTCCAAACTGACGCACCATGTAGTTGTTTGAACTTAGTTCTGGTATATTTCTTCTTCTATTAAATAATGTTTCTACATAGCCTTTTTCTTTTGCTTCTTCTACTACTTCTTTCATGAATTTGTCTATTCCATTATATTTTTCTAGGTATTGTTCTATATATTGTTTTGCTTCTTTTCTTGTTATACCTAGTTGCTCTGCTAAGCCAAAGTCGCTTATTCCATATACTATTCCAAAGTTTACTGCTTTTGCGTTACTTCTTTGCTCTTTGGTTACTTCTTCTATTGGTATTCCTAATACTTTTGATGCTGCTTGTTTGTGTATATCTTCTCCATTTTTGAAGGCTTCTAGCATATGTTCATCTTGTGATATGTGTGCCAATACTCTTAATTCTATTTGTGAATAATCTGCATCTATAAATACATATCCTTCTTTTGGTTTAAATACTTTTCTTAAACGTTTTCCTAGTTCTATTCTTGTTGGTATGTTTTGCAAGTTTGGCTCGGTTGAGCTTATTCTTCCTGTTGCTGTTACTGTTTGGTGGAAGTATGAATGTATTCTTTTTGTTTTTTCGTTTATATATGGTAACATTCCTTCTACATATGTTGAGTTTAGTTTCATTAAACTTCTATATTCTAATATTTTTTCTACTATCGGATGTTCTCTTTTTATTTTTTCTAATGCGTCTACATCTGTTGAATAACCCTTTTTAGTCTTTTTTGAAGTTGTTAAGTTTAGTTTTTCAAATAATATATTTCCTAGTTGCTGTGTTGAATTTATATTAAATTCTTCTCCTGCTAAGCTATATATTTCTTTTGTTAGTTCTTCAATTCCTTTTTTTAACTCTTCTCCAAATGATATTAATTCTTCTTTATCTATATACATTCCTTCATATTGAATTTTTGCAAGTACTTCTGCAAGTGGCATTTCTATTTCGTTAAATAATTTCAAGCTGTTTTGTTCTTCTAATTTCTTTGTTAATATTTCTTTTAGCTCTTTTATTACATATGTTATAAATGCTACTTCATATTTCTTGCTATTTTCTTTTTCTTCAGTATTTGAGTCAAATAAATTTATTTGTTTATCTTCTTTTTTACCTACTTCTTTATTTGACATATATTCATTTACGTCTAGCTCTAGGTAATCAATGCTTAAGCTTTCTAACATATATTTACTAGCTGTTGGGTTTAATAGGTATGATGCTATTTCTACATCGAAATTTAAGTTTTGCATTGTTATTTCATGCTCTTTTAATATGACATAGTCTTCTTTAATTTTGTAACTTACTTTTTTTATTCCAGTGCTTTCAAATATCTCTTTCAATTTTTCTAACATTTGCATTACATTATTAATATAATACACTTTATTTTCTATTATTATGCTTATTGATTTTATTTCTTTTTTTATTATGTTTGAGCTATTTATTGTACTTACTTTATCTAAGTAATATATTATTTCTTTATTTTCTTTTATTTTATTTATTAGTTCTTCTGTTTCTTTACTTAGAATGTCTAATTGTACTATTTCGAATAGCTCTTTTGCTTCTTTATTAGTAGTATTACTTGCAGTTGCATTATCGTTTAGATTAAATCTTTCTATATACCTATTAAATTTTAGTTCCTTAAATTTTTGTAATACTGCTTCTTTATTCCATTCTTTCTTTTTTAAACTTTCTAAATTTTCTTCTATTGGTACATTTGTATTTATTGTTCCTAATTCTTTTGATAAAAATGCTAGTTCTTTATTTTCTATTATCTTTTCCCTTGTTTTTCCTTTTATACTTGTTGCTCTTTCTTCTTCTATTTCTTTATATAAGTTTTCTATACTTCCATATTCTTTTACTATGTTTAAAGCTGTTTTTTCTCCTACTCCTGGTACTCCTGGAATATTGTCTGATGTATCTCCTTGAAGCCCTTTTACTTCTATTAATTTTTCTGGTTCTAAACCATATACTTCTAATACTTTGCTTCTATCAAAATCTTCTACTTCTGTTTTTCCTGCTTTTGTTCGTGGTATTCTTACTGTTATATGGTCTGATGTTAGTTGAAATGCATCTCTGTCTCCTGTTAAAATAGTTACATCTGTGCCCTCTTTTTCTCCTCTTTTTGATAATGTTCCTAATATGTCATCTGCTTCATAACCTTCTTTTTCTATTATTGTTATATTCATATCTTTTAATATTTCTTTTATTATAGGCATTTGCTCTGCTAGTTCAGGAATATCCGCAGTTCCTTTGCGGAATACTTCCTCAATAATATGATCCGGAACTTCACACTTACAGTTTTTCATGACCTCGTTTCTTGCCTTTTTCATACACCGGTACACGCCAAACTGTTC
>CATNCV010000082.1 GCA_950096965.1 uncultured Clostridiaceae bacterium
TACAGTAAAATTTAAATTTTTCAAAATCATTGTAATTTAGCCTTATTTCTAGTTCATATCCTTTTTCTTCTATTACAAATTCTGCTCTTTTTATTGCTTCTTGTGTACTTTGTGAATATGCTCTAACTAGACCTCCTGTTCCTAATAGTATTCCTCCAAAGTATCTTGTTACTACTACTAGTACATTTGTTAGTTCATTTTTAGTTATTATATTTAATATAGGTGCTCCTGCTGTTTTACTAGGCTCTCCATCATCTGATGATTTATTTATTATACCTGCTTGTGTTGTTATTCTATATGCAAAACAGTTGTGTTTTGCGTCATAATATTTTTTCCTTATTTTATTTAGTTCTTCTTCTGCTTGTTCCTGTGTTTGTACATATATAAGGTTTGCTATAAATTTAGATTTTTTCTCTATTATTTCAGCCTGTACATTCTGTTTTATAGTTTTTAACATACTTACCTCTTCTATTTTTTGTTAGTATAACATATATTCTTTTTAAAATAAAGTATTTATATAGTGTTTCTTGAAAAATAGTTACTCTGTAATAGTCTTTTACTCTTTGACAACTTTATTCTAAAGCATTTGTAGAGGCGATTAAAATCGCCTCTACACACAAAATTTATATATTCAAATCATTATCTTTAAATTAATATATTACAGTTTAAAAATTTCTTTGATGCATTATTATCTTTATAGCCTCTAAGTAGTATCATTTATAATATGTTCTATAAAATTTTATATGGTATGAAATATATTTTACTTTTCTATTTTTACCTATTCATTTAACAATTACCATTCAGCATATATATTGCTTCCTTCTTTTACTTTAATTTTTGATTTTGGTGTTTGTTGTTTTACTATTGTATTTTCTTTATCCATTCCTTCTTGTTCATTTGATATTACTAGTTGTAAGTTATTTTCTTTTAATATACTTATTGCATCTTTTATTGTCTTTCCTTGAATGTTTGGTACTTCTATTTCTTGTGTTGTTTCTTCTTCTATTTCTCCATCTTTTATTGTTTCTAAATATGGTAAAACTTCCCCAAATATTTGAGCTCCTATTGGTGCTGCCACTCCTCCTCCTTGGTGTCCTCCTTCTCCTGTTGGGTTATATAATGTTATTAGTATTGCTACTGTCGGGTTTGATATTGGTGCTACTCCTATAAAAGATGTTACATATTTCCCTGTATTTACTCCATCTTCTGAGGTTCCTGTTTTTCCTCCTATTCTATATCCTTTTACTCCGTGAATTTTTTCCTGTTCCTTCTGCTACAACGCTTTCCATCATACTAAGTACGTTTTTTGCTGTTTCTTCTGATATTGCTCTATCTCTTTTTATTACTTCTATTTCTTTTCTTTCTTTTGTTACACTATTTATGGTAGCTTTTACTACTCTTGGTTTAACATATGTTCCACCATTTGCTATTGTAGACACCATTGTTACCATTTGTATTGGTGTTACTTCAAATCTTTGCCCAAATGCTATTGTTCCCAATTCTACTGGGCCTACTTTTTCTTCTTTTAAAAATATGCTTCCTGCTTCTCCTGGTAAGTCTATACCTGTTCTTTTTAGAAAACCAAATTTATTTAGATATTCATAATATTTATGTACTCCTAGTTTTTGACCTAGCCCTATAAAAACTGGATTACATGAGTTCATTAGTCCTTGTCTTAAACTTTCTGGTCCATGCGGTCTATAATGTCTCCAGCATTTTATTCTAACTCCTGCTACTTCGATACTTCCTGTACAACAAAATTCTCCTTCTTTATCTACTTCTGCTATTTTTTCTTCTAACGATGCTGATGCTGTTACTAGTTTAAAAGTAGAACCTGGTTCATATGTGTCTGATATTGCTTTATTTCTCCACATTGCTTGAAGATTTTTAGTTTTTTCTGATTGTTCCATATTATCCCATACTAATTTTAATTCTTCTGTATTCGGACTATATGGTTCATTTAAATTATAATTTGGATATCCTGCCAATCCCAGAATGTCTCCATTTTGAGGGTTCATTATTATAATATTTCCTCCATCTGTACATTTATTATCTATACAGGCTTCTTTTAAATACTTTTCTGCAATTCCTTGTATTACACTATCTATAGTAAGAATTAAATCATCTCCATCTATTGCTTCTACATAATCTTCTGTACTACTTTTTATTTCTCCTCCTGTTGCATCTGTTATTTTTACTATTTTTCCTTTCTCGCCTTTTAATTCTTTATCATATATGGCTTCTATTCCATCTAAACCTTGGTTGTCGCTCCCACAAAAACCAATTATCTGTGATGCTAAGTTATTATATGGGTAATACCTTTTTGTATCTTCATCTATATTAATTCCTTTATCTATATTATTTTGTTGCATCCATACTCTTAATTTATCACTTTCTGTTTTTTCTACTTTTTTTACTATTGTTTCTATCGAACTTCTTTTAGTTACTTTTTTTAATATTGTTTCATAATTTAAATTAAATATATTTGCTAGTGCTGTTGCCACTTTTTCTTTATCTTCTTTTGCTATGTTTACTGGATTTACTGTTATAGTTTCTACTGTACTACTTAGTGCTAACGCTACTTTCCCAGTACTATCATATATTGTACCTCTTTTGGGGTTTATTTTTCTGTCTAAGGTTTGTTGTTTATATGCCATTGCTTCTAGTTCATCTCCTTGAACAAATTGTATAAATGCTATTTTTGTGCTTAAAACTATTAGTAATGCTATTGCTATTATTAGTTCTATTTTTATGTTCTTTTTCCTGGTCATTTCTCCTGGTATTTTTCCTACTTCATTTACTATTTTTTTATTAATTTTATTAAAATTGATTGGCTTTTTTTTCTTTAATTTATTTATTTCTCTACTATTATCTTGATTATTTATTTGCTTTTCTAATTTTCTTTTTATTTTTTGCCTTTGTGTTTTTTTTAGATATTCTTTATCCTTTTTGCTCTTTAAATTATTTATTTTATTTTCTCTGTTATTTTTCAAATTCTCCTTCAGTCCTTTCTCACTTTGTTATTATTTAGGCCTTTTGTTTTGATAATATAAATGAATACGGCGGCTTATTTTTAATATATTTCAGATAATACTTTGTATTATAAAGATATGAAAAATAACACAAAAAAAGAACAATTTATATATTTATAAATCATTCCTTTATTTTATACTATTAGTTAGCCCTTTCCATATTTTTTGCCATATATTTAGTTCTTCTTGTACTACAACTTCTTCTGATGCAGACTCTATATAGTCTTTTTTTGGCAAATTTACATATACTTTTTGACTATTTTCTAATTTTTGCATTCCTAGTTTTTCTTTTGCCATTTGTTCTATATTTTTTAGGTTTAAACTATTTTCTATATTTACTTTTAGTTGTTCATTTTCTTTTTGAATACTACTTAGCTCTTTTTTTAAGTTTTCTTTTTCATTAAAACTTTCTGTAATTTGTGAGTTCCTATAGCATACTGCAAATAGTGCAAAAAAACCTACTATTACATATAAAGTAATTTGTCCTTTAGTATTTAACTTTGCTTTTTTTCTTACTTTATTTTTCACATTTTTACTAGTAGTAACTTTTTTTGCTTTTGTTTGTTCTACTTGTTTTCTATTTGGTTTATATTCTGGTTGTAATTTTTTTGGACTGGTTTCATATTGGTAGTTTGACCTTGCATTATATGCCATGGTTTCTCACCTCTTTTCTTTTGCTTATATTTTTTCAAAAATTCTTAATTTAGCACTTTTTGACCTTGAATTATTTTCAAGTTCTTCTTTGCTTGCTGTTATTGGCTTTTTATTAATAACTTTACCTTCGCTTTTGCAACCACATACGCAATATGGTAAATCGCTTGGGCAATTACATATTCCTTCAAGTTCTTGTAATGCCTTTTTTACACTTCTGTCTTCTAATGAGTGAAATGTTATTACTGCTAATCTTCCTTTACTATTTAAAATATTTACACATTGTTTTATTGTATTAAATAATGGCTCAATTTCATTATTTACTTCTATTCTTATTGCTTGAAATGTTCTTTTGGCAGGATGTCCATCTTTTTGTTTTGAAATTGGTATTGACCTTTTTATAATTTCTACTAATTCAGTAGTTTTCTCAATTTCTTTAATATTCCTTTGTTTTATAATATTAGCTACTATTTGCTTTGCAAATCTTTCTTCTCCATATTCAGATATTATCCTTCTTAACTCTTCTTCATTATATGTATTTATAACTTCTTTTGCTGTCAAGCTTTGAGTTTTATCCATTCTCATGTCGAGATCTGCTTCCCCCATATAACTAAAGCCTCTATTTCTTTCATCTAATTGGTATGAAGAAACTCCTAAGTCTAGTAGTATTCCATCTACTTTATTTATTCCAATTTTTGATATTAGCTCTTCTATATCATCATGATTTCCATGTATATATTTTATGTTAGAATACTTTTCTAGTTTTTTCTTGGCTGCTTCTAATGCTTCTTCATCTCTATCTATTCCTATTAAAAGACCTCTACTACTTAGTTTTTTTGCAATTTCATTACTATGACCTGCTCCCCCTAAGGTTCCATCTACATATATTCCATCTTCTTTTATAT
Organism: uncultured Clostridiaceae bacterium; assembly: GCA_950096965.1. Taxonomy (GTDB): domain Bacteria; phylum Bacillota; class Clostridia; order TANB77; family CAG-508; genus UMGS1663. The sequence continues at coordinate 4,589 of CATNCV010000082.1, forward strand.
TTAAGCCTTTAATACATTCTTGTAGCATTACTGGTTTGTGTAAAAATTCCAATTTTATACCTCTTACATTTAAGTTATAAAGTTTTCAAATAGTATGACAAGTGACTGTGTCAAATGTGGCATTATTTAAATCCTTTTTGGCATATCTTTTGTCATACTATAAGTTATTCTTTTGTTTCTATACTTTTTTACTTTTGTAACTTTAAAAGTTATTTCTTTTGTAAGTTTAAAAAAGCTTTTGTATATGTTTATATTATTCTTTTGTTTATGCCTTATTTAAGGCTTTTTCTTTTGTATTTTTTTACTTTTTTCTTTTGTGTTTTTTCTTATCTTTTGTATATTATTTTTTTATCTTTTGTGTTTCTTGCTTTTTTTGCTATCTTTTGTAAATATATTTTTAGGGATTTTATTCCCATAAAAACCTAATTTAAATTCCTAGCATTGTCATATTTTCTGCTATTTCATCTGCTGAAATTTGTTCATCACATTTTTCCCATGTTGCTTTATCCCAAATTTCAAGTCTTGTTCCTACACCTATTATTACTGCTTCTTTGTCTAAGTTTGATGCTAATCGTAAATTGTTTGGTATTAAAAACCTTCCTTGTTTGTCTATTTCACATTCTGTTGCTCCTGATAGGAAAAACCTTACGAAGTTTCTTGCATTTTTGTCTGAAAGTGGTAGTGCTTTTAATTTAGTTTCAAAATTCAACCATTCATTTTGTGAAAACGCAAATAGACATCCATCTAAACCTTTTGTTACAATGAACTTTTCTCCCATATCGGTTCTAAGCTTAGCTGGCATTATTAATCTACCTTTAGCATCTATAGAATGCTCGTATTCACCAATTAACAATTGAATTTCACCCCCTAACATTTTATACCACTTTATACCACTTTGCTCCACTTTTTATTAAATTTTAATATAAGAATATAAAAAAAGCAATAGTTTTAGGAAATTTTTTTTATTTTTTTAATTTTATTAAAAATTTCAAAGCTTCAAAAATATTTTTTCGATGTAGATACAATTATTTTTTAGCTTTTCTAGCAATTAGTGAGTTAGTATAAGTTGCTCAAAAGCAATTAGCTTTAACTAGATATATGCCCTTACATTTTTAACTTAAAATAACTTAATTTCCTATAATATAGAAAAGACATAAAGAATTAGGATTTTCTCCTTTTCTTTATGTCTTTTATTTTTCAAGTACTAATTTATTAATAAATTAATTATTTCATATTTAATTTCTAAAAGGTTCTAAGTTTGAAAGTACCCAACCATGATCATTTGTTAGTATTATGCTGTCACAATATTCACATTTTCCTGCTGATGTTATTTTTGTTGGTGCTCCACAGTTTGGACAGTTTGTTGTTTTTATTTCATTATGATTTTCTGTAAGTATTCCTTTTTTTCTTTCAAATGTTAATTTATATAATGTTTTTCTGTCTTGCGTTTTGTTTCCTTCTAATACTTGTTTAGTTCTTTCATCTATGATGTAGTCTTTCATTGTTGATTTTAGCGCTACTTCTAATATTTCTTTATCTCCTTGTACACTGTATTTATATAAATATGCAAAGTTTACTGCAATTCTGTCCATTACATTTATTCTATTTGTATCTATATAACCTTGAACTTGTGCTTTATGTGCTTCAAATAATTCTGGTGTTTCAAATAATCTCATTGGCTCCCAATTTCTTGCTGTCCATGCATTTTGTAATTTTATAAATAATTCTTTTGTAAATGTTATGAACTTTTCTTCTGAGAATAATGGATCAACTGCCATTACTTTATTTGCTATTTGTATTGAATTATCTTTTGTTATATTATCTGTAATTTCTATCTTCTTTTCTGGACCACTTGGTACTACTCTTCCTTTATTATTTTTAGAGTAAACTATAATTAATATTATTAAAATTACTAATATTACTCTTCCTCCATTACTACCAAATAGAAGTCCTATTAAAAAGCCTAAATCTCCATCACTTGAATAGCTATTATTCCAACTACTTGATGAACTTCCATAATTTCTTGAACTTGAGCTCCAGCTTGAACTTCCACTATCATATCTATCAAAACTTCCTACATCTGCAAAAGAGTATGTATATATACTTACTACTATTAATATTAAAATTGTTGATACTATTTTTTTTATATTCTTTTTCATATAATTCTCTCCTATTTTTATACTATATACTTTTATGAATATTAAACATTTTTTGTAATTGTATTTTTTCATATATATGTTTTATAATTATTTCTCATGTAATCTATTTGTTAGTCTCTATTTCCAATTTTCAGTATAGTACTTTCCTTGCCATAAATTTCGCATTCTAAATGCTCTCTCAAATCCATGTAGTACCCACATTTTGTGTTTATTCCAATATGGAGCAACTAAAATGTCTTTTGGGGCATCTCCTGAAATCCTATAAATTACTAATTCTGGTTTTAAATGTGTCATTATATCAATTAGAGTTTCTATATAATCCTCTAGTTCTAATGGATTATATAGCCCTTTTTGATACATATCTGCTAGTTTTGTATTTTCTACAACATATGTAGAATGGATTTTTACACCTTGTAATTTATGCTTGTTTATAAAATTTACTGTATTTTTTATATCTTGGTTTGTTTCTCCTGGAAGCCCTACCATAATATGTGCTACTACATCTATATTATATTTGTTTAATATTTCTACTGCTTTTGTAAACTGTTCACTGGTATAACATCTATTTATAATTTTTCCTATTTCGTTACTACTTGTTTGAAGACCTAATTCCACACATACATAATATTTATCTGTATATGATTTGAGCAATTTAGCTATTTCTTCATTAATGCAGTCTGGTCTAGTTCCTATTTCTAATCCTACTATTCTTTCATCTATTAATGCTGCATCATATTTTTCTTTTAGGTTTTCTATAGTATCATAGGTATTTGTAAAATTCTGAAAATAAACTATAAATTTGTTAGCCCTCTCTGCTTTATATGTTGTAAAATAATATTTTACTTGCTGAGTTATACTTCCTATAGTATTTATTAATTCCCCCGAGCCTTTTTCACTACAATAAATGCACCCTCCAAATCCTAGTTTTCCATCTCTATTAGGGCAATTGAAGCCGTCCATCTACACATATTTTTAGAGTTCTTTCTCCAAATCTTTCTTTATAATATTCATTTAAGTGTCTATATCGTTCCATATCATTCATAATTTAATTATACTAAAACTTTTTATAATAATCAATAAAAATAATCTA
>CATNCV010000083.1 GCA_950096965.1 uncultured Clostridiaceae bacterium
TTTATATTTAAACTTTTTTAAAATTTCTTATATTGATTTTTTTATAAATTGTTATATAATATTTTTATCTAAAAAAGATAATACAATAATATTTATTTATGATATATTCGCATAACCTTTGTACCTATAATAAATATTGTTTTGATATCTATGAAATGAGGATTTGCTATGAAAATAAATACATTAATTTTAAAAATTTTATTTTTATATTTTTTTATATTTATAACACTTTTTTTAAGCATTTATTTAATGCTCCCTTTTAACCTTGAAAAATTTATTTTTATTAGTTTTATAAATACATTTTTTACTAGTTTAATACTTTTCTCTTCCATGTTCTTAATTTATAAAAATGTAAAAAATGCACAAAAATATACTTTACCTGTACATTTTAATGATGTCTTAGATAGTAATAAAAAACGTCATACAAATAATTATATAAATAGAATCATTCATTGTAGTAACGTTATATATTTTATATGCAAAAATGTTCCTGTCATTTTATGTTTTTTAGGAATAGTTATCCCTGTTTTAATATCTACTATTTTTAAAGATAAAAATATTTTATTTATATGTTTATTATCAGCTTTTAGCTCTAATATTTTTTACATATTTTCACGGAGAATATTTTAATAAAATTTTATATTGTTCTAAAAATATATTTAAAATAAATACTAAAAGCATTACTAAAATTAATAAAAAATTATTTTTTAATATTCCTACTAGTATTAATTTAATTTTTGAAGTGTTTCCTTTAATTATACTTACTTTATTACTTGGTCTAAACTGTATCTTTTTAGGTATTTCTTCAATTATTTTTATTATTTTTATAATATTAATAGATTTTCTTTCATTAATATATTTAGCATTTAATATTTATAATAATATTAGCTTAATATCAAAAAATATATCTAATTCTAATTTTGTTAATTATAATAATGAATTTAGTAATTTAATGTTTAAGATAAATGCTACTAAACAAATTTATAACGATTATATTAGCAGTTTGCAAAATATTCAAAATAATGAATTAGAAAAAGAACGTTTAGCTTGTGTTGAAATATTAAGAAGAACAGTTGAAGCAAAAGATAGTTATACAAGAGGGCACTCTGATAGAGTTTCTAAATATAGTAGTTTAATAGGAAGAAAATTAGGACTTTATGAAGAAGATATTGAGCTATTAAAAATTGGTGGATTATTTCATGATATTGGTAAAATAGGAATTCCTGATAATATTTTATTAAAATCAGAAAAATTAACTGATAATGAATATAATGAAATAAAAAACCATCCTTTAATAGGCGCTCATATATTAGAAAACTCAAACATTTTTGAAAATATTATACCTATTGTACTTTGTCACCATGAAAAATATGATGGAACTGGGTATCCACAAAAATTGAAAGGAAAAAATATTCCCTTTTTAGCAAGAATTGTAGCTATAGCAGATAGCTATGATGCTATGACTTCAAAAAGAGCTTACAGAAGCACTCTTCCTATTGATATTGTAAAATTAGAATTAAAAAAGTACAGTGGAACACAGTTTGACCCTAAAATTGTAGCAGCTTTTTTAGATATCTTAGAAAATAACTTTGACGAAATAAAAAAAATACAAAATTAAATTTAATATAAAATTAAACCTTTATTGGCATATCCATAATTTTTTTTAATATAATTATTATGATATTATTCATCAAACCTTTTTCTATGAAATCATAAAAACTTATACATTTTGATAATACAAATTTTCTATTTTTTAAGTAGATTTAAAAAATTTTATCTTTTAGTAAAAATTTTTTAAAGTGATTTCATAAAATTCTTGACTTATGTTGTCAAATGATGTAATATTTTGTTATATAAAATAAAAGGAGGAATATTTTATGACATCATCAGAATTAAGAGCAAATGCTCGTGAAAGCTTAAAAGGAAAATGGGGAAAAGCTGCATTAATAACTTTAGTATATATTGTTATAAATTGGGTTATTAGCTTCATTCTAGGATTAATTCCATTTATTGGAGGAATTGCTTCAACAATCATTTCATTACCTATTTCTTTTGGTTTAGTAGTTACTTTTATAAAACTAAAAAGAAATGAAGAAGTTACTTATACTGATTTCCTAAACTTAGGCTTTTCTAACTTTAAAAAAGTTTGGGCTGTATTTGGAAATATCATTTTAAAATTAATTATACCTGTTGTATTAGTAGTGGTATTCATTATGCTAATGGTATTTTCAATGATTGGAGCTGGTGTAGGTGTAGCAACTAATTCTGCTAGTGCTACAACTGGATTTTCTGGTTTAACAATAGTTGGTTTAATTGGATATTTTGTTTCATTAATATATCTAATGATAAAATCTTATTACTATGTTTTATCTTTTTATATTTTATATGATAATCCAAACAAAACTGCTAAAGAAATAGTAGAAGACAGCCAAAAATTAATGACTGGCAATAGATGGAACTTTTTCTGGTTAGGTCTTACTTTCATTGGTTGGGCAATATTAGCAACATTTACTTTTGGTATAGGTATGCTTTGGTTAATGCCTTATGTAATGGTTACATTTGTAGCTTTCTATGAATCACTTGTAGGAAACAAAAACGATGTAGAAGTTTCACCTGTTCAAGAAAATTAATTATAACAAAATAAATGATGTAAAAATCTCTAAAAAAATAATATATAGCTTATAACTTTAGCTTTAATCTTATTCTTGGGGAGTTTTTATATCATTTATTTTTATACTAATTTATATTTATTTTACTTTTAGTTCATTTCAAATATTTATATTCTTAAATGCACTTTAATATCATTTTATTTATAATTTCTATCTTTTTATGTGAATTCGCATATATATAAATATTATATAACTGTTGACCCAAAAATAGTTTATTAGTAAAATATAAGAAAGTAAACTTCAGAGTAAAGGAGAACGGATATATAATGAAAAAATCAAAGGCAAAAATAACGTATAATAGTTCAGATATAAAATCATTCCTTATATCTACTCATGCGATAACACTAATTTCTTTAGTAATAACAATAGTAATATTGATTATATTATCTGGAATAACTATAAATCTAAGCTTAGGACCAAATGGCTTATTTACGAAATTCAAAGAAACAAAAGAACAATATATTGAGGCAGTTGCACGAGAAAAGCTAGAATTAGTATTATTAAATGCAAATACTGAAAAACAATTAAATAAAAATTACAATGCAGAAGATTTCCTAAACAATATGTTAAAAGAAAAAGACATTATAGTAAATGAAAACTTTGTGATAGTAGACAATTATACTTTTAAAATAGATAGACAAAATTTAAAGATAATAGAAAATCTTGGAGAAACGTCAATAAAAATATCAAAAGAAATTAAAAAATATAATGGAAAAAATAATAATAATAAATATGAAGTTGATATATTACTAAAAATAGAAGCAACTTCTCCTTTAAAAAATGTACTTATAAAAAAAACTGATGGAACAATTTATGAAATGACAACAGAAGAACTAATATCTGGGAAAATTATAGCATTAGAATTAGATGAAGAATATGACATTATTGTAACAACAAATGATGGAAAAACAGAAACCAGAAAAATACAAGAAAAATCAGAAGAGACTATATATACAGCAAAAGAATTAGCTGACTTTAGAGATAAAGTAAATACTGGTTTATCATATGAGGGAAAAATTATAAAATTAGGAAATGATATTGATTTATCAAGTGTATGTGGTAGAAATATAAATGGGCAAGAAATAAGTTGGGAACCTATTGGACTTAATCCCTTCCCTTATGAAGAAGAAAAATATTTTGGTGGTACTTTTGATGGTAATTATCATGTAATTAACAATTTATATATAAATATTCAAGAGCCTAATAATAGTGGTTGCCACTCTATAGCAATAGGCCTATTTTGTGGAAATTATGGAACAATACAAAATTTAATAATGGAACACTCATATATATATTATAACTCAGACATAATTAATAGCTCAACAGAATGGCAATTTGTAGGGGTTGTTACAGGTTTTAATACTGGTACTATTAAAAATTGCGGAGTTAATAGTGGTGAGTTACGAGGATTATTTTCGTCACAAAGTACCAAAGTTAGCGGATTTTATATAGGTGGAGTAGTAGGATGTAGTAGTGGTAATATTGATAGTTGTTATAATAAAAGTACAATTTATGGAGAAGCGTATAATAATTCATCTAAATTTTTTATTATTGGTGGAATATCTGGAGATACAGAATGGGGCGGGCAAACTAATAATTGTTACAATGTAGGTGAAATTATTGTAAATAAAAATGGTACAAATAAGGTACTTTGTGGTGGTGTTTTAGGCTCTTTAGACCAAAATAGTGCTTTATTAAAAAACTCATATAATATTAATAATATTACAGTGTTAGAAGGTTTAAATATATCATTTATAGGTGGATTAGCTGGCCAAACTATAAATACTGGAAAAATACAAAATTCTTATTGTACAGATAATTTTTCGGTATCTTATTACAACTCTACTACTAAAAAGACTGATGGAATTGTTAATTCACAAACACTAAAAAATAGTGTTTCTATTTTAAATGAAGATTCTGAAATTTGGATAAATGATATAGGTATAAATGATGGTTATCCTATATTAAAATGGCAAGTAGAAAAGAAATAATGTCGATATCCAAGTATATTAAAAGGGTATCTCTTTTGGCACACTTTTGCCATTTGAAATACCCATTATTATTTATTCTTTTATACTATTAATTAAATAATTTAATTTTTCTTCTGCATCTTTAAATGAATTCCCTTTTACTCCAATATAATATTTAATTTTAGGCTCTGTTCCTGAAGGTCTTATACATATCCATGCATCATTGCTTAATTCATAATATAGTACATTCGAAATTGGTAAATTTGTATTATCTTCTTCACCAGTTGTCATATTTATAATTTTTTCTAATTTATAATCTCTTATTTTCTCTACATCATAGTTTCCAAATTTCCTAGGTGGATTTTGTCTTAAATTATTCATTATTTCATTTATTTTTTCTAGTCCATTTACTCCTTCTAATGTAACAGATATCGCTTTTTCCTTATAAAATCCATATTTTTCATATATTTTTACCATTTGGTCCCATAAAGTCATACCTTGCTTTTTATAATATGCTGCTGCTTCACACAATAACATTACTGCTACTATTGCATCCTTATCTCTTGAGTGAGTTCCCACTAAACAGCCATAACTTTCTTCATAACCAAACTCATAAGTATATTCATTTGAAGTCTCAAATTCTTTTATCTTTTCCCCAATGTATTTAAAGCCTGTTAATACTTCTATTAATTTTAATTTATATTCTTTTGCTAATTCTTTTGCCATTGTTGATGATACTATACTTTTTATTATTGCACCATTTTTTGAAATAGTCCCTTTTTTATGTTTTTGAGATAATATATATTCTGCAATTAGTAATGCTGACATATTTCCATTAAATTCTTTATATTCTCCATTCTTAGAATCTTTTGCATATACACCTAATCTATCTGCATCTGGGTCTGTTGCTAAAACTATTTCTGCATTTTTTTCTTTTGCAAGTTGCAAAGCTAATTTGAAAGCGGCTTTATCTTCAGGATTTGGGTATAAAACTGTTGGGAAATTTCCATCAGGAATTTCTTGCTCTCTTACTATATTTACATTTTCAAACCCTATTTCTTTTAATACTCGTTGCACTAGCATATTCCCTGTTCCATGCAGTGGTGTATATACAATGCTCAGTTGTTTTTCTTCTTTAATTATATCAGGATTTTGCAATTGTTTTTTTAATTCTTCAATATATAAATCGTCAATTTCTTTCCCTATAATATTATATAATCCTAATTTTTCTGCTTGTCTCTTTTCCATACTTTGTATTTTATCATAACCTGATATATTATTTACTTCTTCTGTAATTAATTTATCTTTTGGAGATGTTATTTGTGCTCCATCTTCCCAATATACTTTATATCCATTGTATTTTGCTGGGTTATGGCTTGCTGTAATCATTATACCTGCTATGGCACCTAATTTTCTAACTGCATACGAAAGTTCTGGTACAGGTCTTAAGCTTTCAAATACATATGTTTTTATTCCATTTGCATTCAAACAAAGTGCTGCTACATCACTAAATTCTTTAGAAAAATTTCTAGAATCATAGCTAATTACAACTCCCTTTTCTTGTCCTTTTTCTTTTCTTATAAAATTAGCCAATCCTTGAGTTGCTTTTCCTACTGTATACTTATTCATTCTATTTGTTCCGCTTCCAATAATTCCTCTTAGTCCAGCTGTTCCAAATTCTAGTTCTTTATAAAATCTATCCTCTATTTCTTTTTCATCATTTTCTATTTTTCTTAAATCTTTTTTTGTTTCCTCATCAAAAAATGGATTTTTCAACCATTCTTTATATTTTTCTTTATATTTCATTTTCTTCTCCTTGTTAAAGTATTTTATCCTTTCTTCTGAAAAGCGAACAACTACTAGTCACCCTTACAGTTAATCTTGTTTTTGCTTTTTATTTTTAAAATCTATATATAATTTGCTTGCTGTTTCTGGGCTATCTACACCTTCTGCATTTTTTATTGGAGCAAATTCATCTTCTCTTTTTACTCTCAATATTACAATATTTTCTAATCTTTCAAAACTATCAAATAAAAAATTTTCAAATTTATATGCATTTGGCTTTTCTGGCTTTATTAGTATTCCATTTTCATCTATATAATTAGATTTTTTATGTGCCACATGATATTTAAAATTTGCTACGCCCATTTGTATAATACTTTCTATACTAAATATGTTGCACAATACATGTGATTCACTAAATTTAAGCTCACCTTTTTCATTTCTTTCTTCTGACATTTCCTTTGATATTTCAGTGTATTCAACTACTGATGGTTTGCCATTCCTTTTGCAAAATACTCCTACTTTTTCTTCTGGACAAGATTTTATCAAACTTTTTCCTCCAGCTAATACTTTTTTATCTATTGTAAGACCAACTAATAATGAATCTACCATTTTTGATAGTATATTATCTACTGCTCCAATATACACCCATTTAATGTTTTTTTCTTGCATATCTTTTATAACACCACTATTTAGCATTGTTTTAAATATTCCACCATGTCCGTCAGCAGCTTTTCTTATTTTTGATTTTGTTTCTAATAATATTTTTCCATTTTCACTAAGCATTGGCAACTCTGTTTGAATAAAAAACTTTATATTTTCTTCTCCATATTGAAAATAATTGTTTTTCCTAAAAAACTCTATTGTCTCAGCATTATTTTCTATACTTGTCATTATATACCATCTAATATTTACACCATATTTTAAACAATATTCTTTCATTGTGTCACTTAATATTTCAAATATATTTTTATTTATATTATATCCAATTTTATATGTTCCTTTTGGTCCATTATGCCCAAGTCTTGTTCCGTTGGCCTCCTGCCAAAGTTACGACTGCATATTCGTTATTTTTTATACAGGCTTCACCTATTTTATTATAATAGTTTATTTCTTCTTTAGTCATTTTTTCTTTATCTATGTATTCTATTGGTTCTATTATGTCGTTTTTAAACTTATCTTTTTTCTTAGTTTCTTCAAATAAATTTTGTACTTGCTCAAAATCTATCTTTAAAATATCTTCTAATAAATTACCTTTTTCTTCATCAGTTAGCTCATTATAGAATTTCAATAAATGCTCTTGATTATATTTAGTTAATTTTTCTTTTACTAATAAATATTTATCTTCCATAAC
>CATNCV010000084.1 GCA_950096965.1 uncultured Clostridiaceae bacterium
AAATCTCCGGACGAGACATGGAGCTGAGAAAGGAATATGACAATATCGGGCTGTTCCGCGACAGTATCGATGCCCGCGAGCGTGCCGAGCTGAAAGAGCTTGCCAACACATCTCTCAAAAAGGAGTAAATAATTATACATATGTTGAAACAAATAACATAGGTGAATTAGAATCATCAAGAAGTACAATAACTATAACAAAACCAAACATTCTTAAAGAAAAAAAATTAGAAAAAACAATAAAAAGAACTATAGACATAGTAGGAGGAATAATAGGAACAATAGCATTACTTCCATTAACTATTGTAATATACATAGCAAATTTAATTTATAATGACAATGGACCATTATTTTTTTTGCAAGAAAGAATAGGAAAAGATGGAAAAACATTTAAAATGTATAAATATAGATCAATGGTAATAGGGGCAGATGAAATATTATTTGAATATTTAAAAGAAAATGAAGAAGCAAGAGAAGAATATTCAAAATATAAAAAATTGAAAAAAGACCCAAGAACAACAATTATAGGAAAATTCATTAGAAAAACAAGTATAGATGAGTTCCCACAATTCATAAATGTAATAAAAGGAGAAATGAGCCTTGTAGGACCAAGACCATATTTACCAAGAGAAAAGGAAGATATGGGAGAATACTATACATATATAACAGAACTTAAACCAGGACTTACAGGTTATTGGCAAATTGCTGGTAGAAGCGATGTAACTTTTGAAGATAGACTAAAAATGGATATGAAATATATAAATGATCGAAGTTTAAAATTAGATTGCATATTACTTTTAAAAACAGGAATAAAAGTTTTTAAAAGAAGAGGAGCAATATAGAGCTAAAATAAATGTGAGGTTTTTTATTGTATGAAAATTAAAGAAGTAAATCAAGAAAAGATATTAGGAACTAATAAAAGAATAAAAATACTAAATACCACTATTGACGTCTTAAATGTTAAGGATACTATAAATTTAGTAGAAAAATATGTAATAACAAAGACTCCTCTGCACCTAATGGGAGTATTTAGAAAAGGTATAATAATTAAAATATCTAAAATAAGAAAATCAAAAGTAATAATTCATATGCATGGAGCAGAATTTGAGGAATGGTACAAAAATCTTTCAGAAAATAAACAAAAAGTAGTAAGAGATATTTTAAATTCAGCTAATAAAGTTATAATTTTAGGAGAGTATTGGAGAAACTTCGTTTCTTCTTTGATTGAAGAGAAAAGTAAAGTTGAAGTAATATATAACTCTGTAAAATGTCAACCAAAGAATTTGTATAATTTAGAAACAAATAAACTTTTGTTTCTAGGTGCAGTTAGTAAAAGAAAAGGTATATATGATTTATTAGAAACAATGAAAATTTTAAAAAATAGAAATATTGTTACTAAACTACTTATATATGGTCCAGATACTACAGAAGAAATAGAAGAATTAATAAAGAAAAATGACTTATCAGAATATGTCGAATATAAAGGATGGTTAAATAATAAAGATAAAGAAAAAATATTTACTAACGAAATAGCATTAAGTATTTTACCTTCATATAATGAAGGTCTGCCAATGACCATATTAGAAACTATGAGCTATGGAATTCCAAATATTTCAACAACAGTTGCTGCAATTCCAGAAGTATTAAATAAGGAAAATGGATATATAAATAAACCTGGAGATTTCAAATTAATGGCAGAAAATATAATTGAATTTTTGAAAGATAATAAATTAAGAGAAAAATTAAGTAAAAATAGCTATGAGACGATTTCATTTAAATTTTCAATTAAAAAACATATAGAAAAAATATCTAATATTTATGATGGGGTGTAGTTATGAAAAAAGTAATGTTAGTTTTTGGAACAAGACCAGAAGCAATTAAAATGTGTCCTTTGGTAAATGAACTAAAAACTAGGAAATCACTAGAAACAATTGTATGTGTAACAGGTCAACATAGACAGATGTTAGATCAAGTTCTAGAAACATTTAATGTTATACCAAATTATGATTTGTCAATTATGAAAGATAAACAGACTTTATTTGATGTTACAACAAATATTTTAAATAAAATTAAAGAAGTATTAGAACTAGAAAAACCAAATGTTGTTTTAGTTCATGGTGATACAAGTACTACTTTTGCTACTGCTTTGGCATGTTATTATCTACAAATACCTATTGGACATGTAGAAGCTGGACTAAGAACATATAATATTTATAGTCCTTATCCAGAAGAATTTAATAGACAAGCAGTTAGTATAATAAGTAAATTTAATTTTGCACCAACAGAAATGTCAAAAGAAAATCTATTAAAAGAGGGAAAAGAATCAGAAGCAATTTTTGTTACTGGTAATACAGCTATAGATGCATTAAAAACTACTGTTAGGGATGATTACAATCACCCAGAACTCGATTGGGCCAAAGGGAGTAAGCTAATAATGATAACAGCTCATAGGAGAGAAAACCTTGGAGAGCCAATGAGAAATATGTTTAAAGCTATAAAAAGAGTAATGGATGAACATCAAGATGTAAAAGCTATATACCCAATTCATATGAATCCTGTTGTTAGAGAAATAGCAAATGAAATATTTAAAGAAGATGATAGAATCCATATAATAGAACCACTAGAAGTTATTGACTTTCATAATTTCCTATCAAGAAGTTATTTAATTTTAACTGATTCTGGAGGAATTCAAGAAGAAGCACCTTCTCTTGGAAAACCAGTATTAGTAATGAGAGATACTACAGAAAGACCAGAGGGAATTAAAGCTGGAACACTTAAATTAGTTGGTACAAATGAAGAAAATATATATAATAATTTTAAACTATTAATAGAAAATATAGAAGAATATGAAAAAATGAGTAAAGCAAGTAATCCATATGGTGATGGATTTTCTTCAGCAAGAATTGCAAATATTTTAGAAGAAAGATTATAAAAAGGTGGTTTTTTATGAAAGAAAAAATGATAAATTTAATAACATATCACAGAGCATATAATTATGGTGCTGTATTACAAACTTATGCTAGTGTAGTATTTTTGAAAAAATTGGGATATGATATAAAAATTATAGACTATACTCCTAAATATTTACAAAATTTTGGTACATTTAAAAATACTTTCAATCAAGTTGATAATAAGAAAAAGAATATTATAAAAAGAAGTTTATATGCACTAATTAAAACTCCATCATATAAAAAGTTAAAGAGAGTTTTTAATAACTTTGTTAACTCAACTTTTGAATTAACCAAAACATATTCTTCTATAGAAGAATTAAAAAGTGATAAACCAATTGCAAAATATTATTGTAGTGGTAGTGATCAAATTTGGAACAATTACTATACAGGTTCATTTGATGATGCATTTTTTCTTAACTTTTTAGAAGATAAAGATATACGTATTTCATTTGCTTCAAGTTTTGGTAAAGATAAATTCAATGAAAAAGAGAAAAGATATATAAAAGAAAGTTTGTCAAAATATTCCCTACTAACAGTTAGAGAAAAGGCAGGAAAAGAACTTTTAGATGAACTAAAAATAATGCCAAATAATATTTTATATGATCCAACTTTACTTGTAGATTTTGATTTTTGGTATGAATTTGCTAGAGGTAAAGATATAAATGAAAAATACATATTAGTATATCAACTACATGGAGACAGTGATGCATTTGATAATGCTATGAAATTTGCAAAAAAGAAAAAAATGAAGGTTATAAGAATTATTACAATGTACCATCAAATTAGAACAGGTTGCAAAAATATAATAGTACCAAAAATTCCAGAGTTTTTAAATTTATTTAAAAATGCAGAATATGTATTTACAGACTCATTTCATGGGACAGTTTTTTCTATAGTTTATAAGAAAAAGTTAGGAGTTAGGTTACCAGTACGTTTTAGTAACAGAATTACTTCTCTTTTAGAATCTATTAATTCCAATTATTTTATTATAAAAGATTTAGATAATTGGGAAAAAAATGTAACTGATCAATATGCATTTAAAGCAAATGAAAAAATGGAATTAAGTAAAAATGAAATGGTAAATAAATTTATTGAAGAATTCTCAAATATAAAGAAGGAAGGAAATAAATAAATGAACCTTAAAATTAAGTTACCAAAGTGCAAGTTTAGATTATTTATATTTGCATTATATAATTTGTTTTTTGTACTATATATGGCAAATAAAATATCTAACATTTACTATTTAATTACAATTTCTTTCTTTTGCTTAATTAATTTGTTTTTACTTTTGACAAAAAAGGAAAAAATTAAATTTGGTATAAGAGAATTTAAATTGGGAGCCACATATGTTACTATGTTGATAATGATATCTATAATAATTCAACTGTTAAATCATGACTTTCAATTAAAAATATTATTTGATGATACTATAAGAATGGCGATACCTATTATAAATGCTTTTTTGTTTGTAAATACCACTGATAGTAAAGAGTTTCATTTGTTTTTTAATATTTTTCTTATGAGATTTATATTGCAATTTATATTTTTAAATTTAGATAATTTGACCTTGAACAATATATTATCTATTTCATGGCTTAACTCTAGTTCATCAATGGAATCATCTTTAGCACATGATTTTATTATAATGGAAATGTATTATCTAATGAACAAAGAAAAGAGAAAGGCATTAATTTGTGTTCTATTTTGCATGCTATCGATGAAGCGATTAAGCTTTATTTTAGCTCCTCTACTATTTCTATTTGCAAATAAAGTTAGCAATACAGAAGTTAAAAAGAGGTACTTAAATATAATAAAATTTATTACAATTATTAGTCCAGTTATGGTTATTGTACTATATTCATCTAGAACGCAAAGTTATTTATTGCAACAATTTAATATAGACTTAAATAGTATAATGACAGGTAGAATAGAAATATATAATATACTAGTTAATAATATTCCTTATTATAATGGTCTAGGTTCTATTAATGATTTCTTAAGTTCATTTGTTAAAATAAATTATGGAACTATATGGAATGGTATATTACATAATGATTTTTTAAGAATTTATTTAGAGACAACAATTATTGGAGTTGCATTTTTATCTAATAATTTAGTTGAATTAGGAAAGAAAAATTATTGGCAATTTCTAATGATTATTTACTTAATTTTTGTTGCCATAACATCACATATATTCAATTATTTTAGTGTTTGGGTTACATTTTATATGATAATTATGTGTTCTCAAATTAATAAAAGTAGTAATAGTATAGAGGAAGTGAAATAATGAAGAAAGTTGGAATAGTAACAGTATTTTATACAGAAAATTGTGGAAGCGTTTTACAAGCAAAATGTCTTGCAGATAAATTACAAGAATATGATAGAGATGTATATTTTATATCAACAATTAATTCTTGCTCAGGACATTCTTTTAAGAGACTAATTAAAAATTGCATAAAAAAAATTATAAAAAGAGAAAGTTTTATATTAGCTATAAAAAAATATATTAATTATTCAAATTTTATAAAAAATAATTTTAAGATAATAAATAAAAATAAATTATCTAATTTATCAGCAATTTATTTTGGAAGTGATACAGTTTGGGATGTTGACTCAGAGTATTTTTTACTCTCACAAGATATTTTTTGGGGAATTTCTTTTCCAGATATACCTATGTATAGTTATGCTACTTCTATTGCAAATTCTTCATATGAACATTTAGATAATCTAAATTATCCAGTAGCACAACTAGAAAAATTTGAATTATTAGGTGTAAGAGATAAATATACAAAGAAATATGTAGATTCACGAACAAAACAAGACTCAAATTTAGTATGTGATCCAACACTATTATTTGATTCTGATTATTACTATAAATATATAAAAAATAAAATTGAAGAAGACTATTTATTGTTATATTTATTTGATGAACCTAATGAAGAAACTAAGAAGCAAATTGTAGAATTTTGTAAGAAAAGAAAAATGAAAATTGTATGTATGATAGGTATTGGAAAATTAATAAGTTTTGCAGATGAATATATAGAATCTACAATAGAAAATTTTCTAACATATTTTTATTATGCAAAATATATAGTTACTAATACATTTCATGGAACAATTTTTTCAATAATATTTAATAAAAAATTTGTTACTCTTAATTATAAAAAAGTTAAAATTGAAGAGCTTCTAAATCAATTATGTATTTCTGATAGACTAATTGATAAAGATATAGAAAATAACTTGAATAAAGAAATTGATTACGAAAAAGTAAATTCTAACATAAAAAAACTAAGGCAAGATAGTGAAGAGTTTATAGAAAGGACTATATAATGAAGAAAAGTGCAAAAATTAATTATATTTATAATACTTTATACACTATTTTAAATATGTTTCTTCCTTTAATAACTGTGCCATACATATCGAGAATATTAGGAGCTAGTGGTATAGGGACTTATGCTTATTCATATTCTATAGCACAATATTTTGTTTTAATTGCAAAGCTTGGTTTAGTAAATTATGGAACTAGAGAAATATCTAAAACAAAAAATAAAGAGAAAAAGTCTGAAATATTTTCTAATTTGTTTTTTATGCAAGTTATATCAACATTGCTAATTTCTATTGTATATATTATATATTTTCTAATATATGTTAAAACAAATCAGATTATATCTATTATATTTTTTATATGGATATTGTTCTCTTTCCTAGATATTGATTGGTTCTGGTTTGGAGAAGAAGAATTTAAAAAAGTATCAATAAGAAATATTGTTATCAAATTATTAACAATAATAGCTATATTTGCATTAGTAAATAGTAAAGAAAAAGTATGGCTATATACATTAATAATGGTATTAGGATATATAATAGGATATATTTCAATTTGGATTGGACTAAAAAATAGAATTGAATTTTCAAAGATAAAAATGTCAATTATAAAAAAGCATGTTACTCCTTGCGCCATAATGTTAATACCTGTTTTAGCATTAAATATATATAGGTCTATGGACAAGGTAATGCTTGGTGCTATTTCTGGTATGGAAGAAACAGGAATATATGAAAACGGAGAAAAATTAATTTATTGCTTATCAAGCTTAATATCATCACTTGGAACTGTTATGATGCCAAAGATTTCTTATTTAGTTGAAATTAAAGATGAAGAAAAAGTACAAGAATATATTTTAAAATCGTTAAAGTATATTTTAATTATGACAAGTTCTATAAGTTTCGGATTAATGGCTGTAGCTAATAATATTGTTCCTATTATATTTGGAAGTGAATTTACGAAAAGTTCATTAATATTGTTTTTATGTTCTCCTATACTACTTTTTATGGGGTGGAGTAATGTTATTAGAACACAATATATAATCCCATATAAATTAGATAAGATATATGTAAAATCAATATTATATGGAAGTATAATTAATTTAATTTGTAATTTTATATTTATACCTAAATATGGTTCTATAGGTGCAGTAATTGGAACACTATTAGCAGAATCTTTTGTTCCAATATATCAATTTTTAAAATTAAGAACAATTTTACCATATAAAAAATATATAACAAAAATATTAATTTATCCTATAATTGGTTTTATTATGTTTGTAATACTAAAATGTATAGAGTCTTTTATTAACTCAAGTACTTTATCACTAATAATACAAATTATTGTAGGGGGATTGATATATGCTTCATTAGTTTATATTTATATAAAGAAAAAAGATAAAGAATTATATCAATATATAATAAATATTTTAAAAATTAAAGG
>CATNCV010000085.1 GCA_950096965.1 uncultured Clostridiaceae bacterium
GAGACTATCGTAAAAGTTGTGTAAATCGGATTTCCTTCCGATTGATAACTTGAAAAAAATTAATATTTTAATAACTAATTTTATTTTAACTATATTTTTCTAAAAAATCAATCTTTTAGAAAAAGTTGTGTAAATTTAATAGAGCTTAAGAATTTTCTTCTTAAGCCTATTATTTTTAGGCTTAAAATTAGATTCTGCCTTCATACATAATCCTAAATTGGGACAAACATAAATCCCATTTACTAATCATTCTTGACCATTTTTTCTCTGCCTTTAATGTTGATAAATAAAGAACTTTCAGTAATGACATGTCTGTTGGAAATACATTTCTGTTTCTATTTATCCTTTTATAGGTACTGTTTAAACTTTCTATTGCATTTGTTGTATACATGATTTTTCTTATCTCTGCTGAAAACTTAAAAAATACACTTAATACTTCCCAATTATCTATCCAACTTTGTATTGCTCCTGGATATCTACTTTTCCATTTCTCATCTAACTCTAATAAATTCGTATAGGCTATTTCTTCTGTAGATGCTTGATACACCGTTTTCAAATCCTTGGCTAATTCTTTCTTGTCTGTATATGGTACATATTTTAACGAGTTTCTTATTTGATGTACGATACATCTTTGATATTCTGTTTTAGGATAAATGGCTGATATTGCCTCTTTTAGTCCTGTTAGACCATCAGCACATAATACTAGAATGTCTTGCACTCCTCGATTTTTTAGTCCATTCAATACTGTCATCCAATATTTTGCACTTTCATTTTCTCCTATTGTAATATCTAGTACCTTTTTCATACCATCACTGTCTATTCCTAATACTACATAAGCTGCTTTCTTTACAATTTGTCCGTTATCTCGCACATGAAAATGAGTAGCATCTATAAATACGATTGGGTATACTTCCTCTAATTTTCTTTTCTTCCATTCTTGGATTTCTGGTATGATTTTATCTGTTATATCACTTATCATATCTGGTGATAAATTACAGCCAAATATATCCTTTATTTGCTCTTGTATATCTTTATCTGATAAACCTAAAGCATACATAGCAATTACTTTTTCATCAAATCCATTTACTGTTCTAGAATATTTTGGCACTAAATCAGAATTGATTTCTCCATTTCTATCTCTTGGTACTTTTATTGGAATATCTCCCATTTCCGTTGATACAGTTCTTTCTGGATAATACCCATTTCGATAATTTTCATTATCTGTTCTTTCATTTTTTGAATATCCCAGTTTAGTTTCCATTTCTGCGTCTAGTAATTGTTGAAAAGCAGGAGCAAAGAAATCTTTCCATGCTGCATACATATCACTCATTGATTTGATATTCTTTGGATCATTCTTTCTAAAAAATTCCTCTACTAATTCATTTTTTTCTTTTTCTACTTTTTTTCCCATAGAAAAAATCCCTCCTTGATATTTTTTATTTTATCACGGAAGGATTTATTTACACAACTTTTTCTATACTCTCGAAAATGAATAGAAAAGAGAAGAAGAACTCATGTGAGCTCTTCTTCTTTTATACCTAATTTCTTCAATACTCTAACCAGTTTATTATGTTTTATGCCAATAAATGTATTATAACCATCTGAAACAATGATAAATGGCCAATTGATTTTATATGTAGTACAACTTATAACAAAAGTATTAGTTCTGTTTTTATCAACTTTAATTGAAAAATAACCATTAGCTATGTCAGTGGTATAAATAATATACTTATCAAGATATAAAAGAAAAGTAATTATCAAAAAGTTAATTCCTAAAACTATTAATGGTAGTTGTGCCTCAAAAAAAGTAAAATAGAAAAATATAATAGAAGTAATAAATGTAACAATACAAGACAATGAACTGCTTCTTACTACAATAGGTTTATTCCGTTTCATAAAGTTCCTCCTTTTAATTAAATAGAAACAACATATAAATAAATATTATAAAAAATTATACAATATTTACGTAAAAAGTGCAAGTATATAATACACAATAAGATCTAAATAGTAAAAGGAAATGTTGCAATTTTTATAAAATACAGTATAAAAGAAAAATAATGCAGACAAAAATAAAAAAATATAAACTGAAATTATGAATAATTGTAGATTTTTTTGTCGAATTATGTTAAAATTATAATAACTAAATAGTATATTCCTGATCACATTTAAAGCAAAAACTATGAACAGAATAACAACTGTTAGGAGGGAAAAAAAATGAAAATGAAAGAGCGGAAATTAGAATCAAAAAACGCTACTAATATTTTCAAAATTGTTGCAAAGGAATTAGAAAAGAATGTCAACATGCAAATTATAATACATGAAAGTATTCTAACAAAATTGCAACAAAAAAGTAAGAAACATAAAGTATCTATAAGTGATTGTTTAGACACAGCAAATTACAAAGTAGAGAAATGGTACACTTTGCATAAAGGTAAGTCGTCTGAAACAGAAGAAATTTCTCAATTAGGTGTAAGGAAAATCTCCAAAGACTTTTATCAGGTCACAGTATTTAGAGGCTTTAGTTTTGGTTTTAGTTACTTAGAAGAGTATGTATATGATGAATATAAGGCAAAAAAATTTTTAGTTATACACATACAGAAAAAGTAATGATTAGAAAAGGAGAAATACAAATGTATTTCTCCTTTTCTAGTTTTAGAGTAATTAGCTCATAAAAAACAATATCTTAGGAAAATTTAAATATAAAAATTTTACTTAAGTTAATTGAAAATATTTTTATATTGAAACGTTTTGTAAAAAGAACATTTGCTTAACAGTTAAAATAGAAAATTAGTTATTATTAATCTATTGAGAAATAGAAAAATTTAAAATATACAAAAACTTACAAATAAAGTACAAAATAGTAAAAAACAGAAGGTTCCCAAAAAGTTAAATTATAAAAAAACAATAAAATAAAAGCATAAAAATAAATAAAGTTCTAATAAAGCCTCCATATGAATACACTTAAACAAAAGTATTCAATATGGAGGTTTTCTTTATGAAAGGTTACAAAATAGAGGAACGTGCAATAGAGCTAGCACAGTATATTATAGATTCAAAAGATACAGTAAGAGGAGCAGCTAAAAAGTTTGGAGTAAGTAAATCAACAGTACACAAGGACTTAAGTGAAAGGATTTTAAAAATAAACCCAACTTTAGCACATGAAGTTAGAGAGATTCTAGACGAAAATAAAGCAGAAAGGCACATAAGAGGAGGAATGGCAACAAAAATGAAATATAGCAATATGAAAGAAGATAAAGTTGGATAGAAATAATTATAAATACAAAAGATATAAAAATGAGGATATAAACTATATAATACTTTAGTTTATATCCTTGTTTTACATTATATAAAGGTGGTGATAAAGGTTAAAAAATATATAATCTACAATTTTTCTAATTATACAAGAATATTTAATAGATAAATTTAGAAAAATCTTATACAATAAACCACTTCTATTAATAATTTTCAGCTTTTATTTCAAAATATGATTGTGGATGTTTGCAAACTGGGCAAATTTTTGGTGCTTCAGTTCCAACAACAATATGACCACAATTTCTACATTTCCAAATAACAATACTTCCTTTTTTGAAAACTTCACCATCTTGAACATTTTGTAAAAGTTTTCTATATCTTTCTTCATGTTCTTTTTCAACAGCAGCAATTCCTCTAAATGTAGCAGCAATTTCAGTAAATCCTTCTTCTTCAGCTTCTTTAGCAAAAGTAGCATACATGTCTGTCCACTCATAATTTTCGCCAGCAGCTGCATCAGCTAAGTTAGACATGGTATCTCCAATACCATTTAAATATTTAAAATGTATTTTAGCATGCTCCTTTTCGTTTTCAGCTGTTTCTAAAAATATAGCAGCTATTTGTTCATAACCTTCCTTTTTAGCAACACTTGCAAAATAAGTGTATTTATTTCTTGCTTCAGACTCTCCTGAAAAAGCAGCTTTTAAATTAGCTTCTGTTTTTGAACCTTTTAATTCCATTATAATACCTCCTAATTTATTAAATAGAGATTTAATCTCTCATTTCTTTTTAAAGTTATAATATAACCAATTAAAAAAGTCAATACAAAATAAAAACATTTGTTAAATTTTGGAAAATGTTAGGGAAAATATTTAATATAAAAAAGTAGATTTTTATAAAATGGCAAGAAAACTATTGACAAAAATATTTTACAATGAAAAAATAATAAAGAAAAAATTATTAAAACTTAAATATAATATGAAAGGAATTGATAAAAATGGAAAAAATAAGAGGATTTGAAGTAGCGAAAGGATTTGAAGATAAAAACATTAACTTACCAGTAAGAAAAACAAAATATTCAGCAGGTTATGATGTAGAAGCAGCAGAAGATTGTATAATACCATCTTTCAAAAAAGGAATGAAACCAACACTAATAAAAACAGGAATAAAAGCATATATGCAAGATGATGAAGTACTGATATTAGCAAATAGAAGTTCAAACCCAGGAAAGAAAGGGTTAATACTAGCAAATAGTATAGGGGTTGTAGACAAGGACTACTATGGAAACGAAGATAATGATGGACATATAATGTTTGCATTTTTTAATATAAAAGAAGAAGATATTGAAATCAAAAAAGGAGATTGTATAGGACAAGCAATATTTCAAAAATATTTAATAACAGATAATGATATAGCAGAAGGAAAAAGAGAAGGCGGCTTTGGTTCTACAAATAAATAGTTATTTAAAAAATTGACATAAATGCAAAAAAATGATATTCTATAGTAGAAAATTGTAGTAGATATTCCAACGTTAAATAAAGGAGGAAAATATGGCAGAATACAAAAAACGGATTGAAGGGATAAAAGAAAAGGCAAGAAATATAGAAAAAGAATATGAACAACAAAGAAGAAAGGAAGAAGAAAGGCAAAATTTTTTACAAATGCAAAAGCAAATAATGAGAAAAATATTTTTCAAGTATATAATAGAAATAATAGAAGAAAATATATCAAATAAGAAAAAAGTAGAAAAGATAACAATATTACCATCAAAGAAACCAAAATATGATAACGAAGATGATGGTCTAGATATGTTATATAATAATACAGAGGAAATATTTATCATTAAAATACATTATAAATATGAAGGAAAAGATAAAGATATAGAATATGAAATTGTACCATGTGCAGTTGGATATGGTGTAGAATCGTTTAATGATTTTATGAACATGAAAAGTGAAGAGAAAAATAGTATTCTATTGGAAGGATTTCTAAAATTGGATTTTAATTTAGAAGAACCAAAAAGTATAATAGTAACTCCAAATTATGAAGCCTAAAATAAATTAGGAGGAAACTAAATTATATGTATAAATTTACGCAGTTAGAAAAGAAGATGACATCAGAAGAATTAGAGAAATTTTGCAAAAAAATAACAGAAGAATATGCAAATTCTGCTGCACAATTTGCACAGTCATACTTTTGTAAAAAATATGAAATAACAATATCATGCTTTTATAAAATACTTGAAAAATCTGTTATAAACAACTTGGTTGAAGATATAACAGTACAAAAAATGATAAAAAAAGCAATAGAAAACCAAAACGCACATAAAAATGGTGCAGGAGCCTCTAGTATAATAAAATATGCTAAAATGTACACCAAAAGGTATAAATATATTGCAGAAACAATGAAGGTAAATGACATAAAAGAACTTGCAGAAGATTTTGCTAACAATCCAAACATAAGTAAAATGCAATTTGCATTATCATATGGAGTAAATTCAAAGGTAGTTGATTATTGTTTAAAAAGAGCAATAATACAAAACATAGTAGATGATTTCACAGTAAAGGAAATTGAAACAAGAAGTATAGCAAATGCAACTACTAATAATATTGACATGATAAAAAACTACTTTGCAAACTTAAAAAGAATAAGAGAAGAAAATAAAAAAGAAATTGCCCTCAAATAAGGGGCAGTTTCTTTTGCATAAAAAAGCCAAATTTGGAAATAATGAAAATACAAGATATTTCCAAAGGAGGTTTTTTCTTTGATAAAGAAAGTAGAAATATGTGGTGTAGATACATCAAAACTACCAGTACTATCAGGAGAAGAAAAAAATGAACTATTAAATAAAATAAAAAATGGAAATGAAGAAGCAAGAGATATATTTATAAATGGAAACCTAAGATTAGTTTTGAGTGTAATAAAAAGATTTTACGGAAGAGGAGAAAATGTAGATGACTTATTTCAGGTAGGGTGCATACGGTTTAATAAAAGCAATGGACAACTTTGACTTAAGCCAAAATGTGCAATTTTCAACATATGCAGTACCAATGATAATAGGAGAAATACGAAGATACTTAAGAGATAACAACCCAATAAGAGTAAGCAGATCAATAAGAGATTTAGCTTATAAAACACTAGCAGTAAAAGAAAGAATAATAAAAGAAACACAAAAAGAACCTACAATAGAAGAAATTGCAAAAGAACTAGGAGTAGAAAAAGAAGAAATAGCATTTAGCTTAGACGCAATACAAGAACCAATATCACTTCAAGAACCAGTATATGGAGATGGCACAGAAAAGCTATATGTATTAGACCAAATAAGCGATACAAAAAACACAGACGAAAACTGGGCTGAGAATATAACAATATTAGAAGCAATGAAAAAACTAAATGAAAAAGAAAAAATGATAATAAACAAAAGATTCTTCCTAGGAAGAACACAAATAGAAGTAGCAGATGAAATAGGAATATCACAAGCACAAGTATCAAGGTTAGAAAAAAGTGCAATAGAACATATAAAAAGGATATACAAATAATATGTAAGCTATCACAATAAAAATATAAAAAACAAAGTGATTTTATGAAATGCCACAAAATTATAATATTTTATGAATTAACTATGAAAAAACATTAATACTATTGACATAAAACTAAAAAAATAGTATACTGCGAATGTAACTCATATAGAAATGAAATAATAAGGAGGTATTTTTATGAATATGAAAGACCAACTACACTCAAAGATAAAAATGAAAACGGCAGAAGAGAAGCGGAGAAAGCAAGAAGAAAAGATAAAAAATAAAATTGCACTTGATAAACATGAAAAATTAAGAAAAGAATCGAGCATTTTAATAAATGAAAGATTAACCCAAATAATCCTAACATCTCCTTTTTATAATGAAAAAGGATGGATAAAGGTAGATGCCAGAGAAGATGGTTGGGCATCTATAGGAAAGACAAAAAGGCAACTAATACTTGACAATGGATATGAAATCGATACAAAAGACATTAAAAGATTTTGTAGAAAGAACAAACTAAAAATAAGATATGAATATTATTATCGTTATTATAAAGGACTTTTTAGGCATACACATACCTATAGGTTATATAAAGGCGAAGAAAATTGGAGATGTGATGAGAATATATACTACGAATATTTTAGTGCCTATATAATAAGTGCATAATAAAAGCCAATGGGGATGGAGATTTTGTATACTTTTATTAAAAGTAGCCAAAAATCTCCGTCCCCATTGGCTTTTGAATTTTAAGCCTGCCTCTTTTTATATTATAGAAAAGCACTTCATTTTAAGTTAGAATCGTAGAAGTACTTATTTACCAATGGAATGACTTAAGTTGTAGAAAATATTATTCTAATTAATAAGAATGTTGTTCATAAAAATAATAATAAAATATGAAACTTTTTAATTAGTATGTAATATA
>CATNCV010000086.1 GCA_950096965.1 uncultured Clostridiaceae bacterium
CTAAACTTTTGGATGTATACATTTTAAATATTTTTTTACTTTCTATAATTTTATTATACTCTCTAAAAAAATCTTCTTGTGTATTAAAAACTTTAATATCAAAATTTGATATTTTTCTTAGATCTCTTTTCTCTGCTCTTTTATCATATAAATATTTTAATGCTCTATCTACTTCTTCTGGATATCTTATTGAATTTTTCAATCTTATTCTTTCATAATTATCTTCAACATTTTCTATTATAACTTTTTCATACAAATCTTCTTTTATAAATTCATCTGTATCCATAAAAGCTTGTCCCGTATCTCCAAAAAGGACAACATATTTTGTTTTGTTTATTATTGTTTTTAAATCTTCTTTTTTTAGTCTTTGAGCTTCATCAATAATCGCAATTGTCTCTTCATTAATATGAGAAATATATGCATCTGTACCATAAAAAGCTTTATTTGAATTATAATATTCACTCATATAGAAAGTATTATAAAACTTCTGATTAAGTATTAAAATTTTTGCTTCTTCATTATTAAAAAATAAACTTAATGCTAATACTGTTTTGCCATATCCAGGTTTAGCCAAACATAAAACAACTTTTTTATTTTGTTCAAAACATTTATAAATCTTATCTAATACTTTTTTATTTATAGCATACATTTTAAATTCGTTATTTTTTAGCTTAGAATATACATTCTGTATATTAGATAAATTGTCGGATATTTGTATTTTTGAATATGTTTGAGAATTATATTTAAATTTATTTATTAATTCTAACACTTCATTTTCATTTATTGTCTTACATTTTCCTTCTTTTTCTTTATATAAACATCTATAAAATTCTTCATTTATGTATCCTAATACCATATATGTGTCTTCTATAAACATTTGTTGTAGATGATCTTCTATTCTATTTTGTAATTGTTTTTCTAATTTTGATTCTATATCATTTTTACAACTTTCTTCTTTACATTCTTTAACTTCAATATTTAAAATAACATTTACATCTTGATATTTTAGCACTGTTAAAATATCAAATTCTGCAATTGAATTATTTAAATTTATAATAAACATCTGGGATTCATCTAAATTTTCAAAAGCTCTATTATTTATTAATTTTCCTAGAACTTTTATGATTTGTACAAATTCTTTTTTATTTATTTTTACTCTTTTTTCTTCAAATTTAGATAATTTATTAATTTCATCTAAAGTTAACTTTTCTGGATTATATTCATATATTTGTTTTATAGTCTTATAATTCAATATAATTCCTTTCATTTACTCCTCCAAATGCTTACACATAATAATCTTATTTTTTATTATAATATTCATCTAATTTAATATAAGCTAATATTATGCTTGCAATCTTTTCATTGTCATTTAATAATTTCTTTATAGTATCGAATATTTTATCTGCATTTTCAGTAAGATTAGGACTATTAAAATATGTTCTATAATTTTCTATATAATTTTGTGTAAATAATTCCATCTATATTTCCTTTCTATCAATGCTTATTTTATATTCTTCTCCTTCTTCAGCTACCATTGCTAAACTTCCAGTATTATCTTCTGTACTATCATATACTAGAGTATCTTCGCTATTGTTATCTGAATTCCAAATTCCAAAGTATTTTTCAAAAAATTTCTTTATTTTCTCGATTATTGATTCTTTTCTTTCAGCTCTATTACCTCCACCAAATCTTCTCATTGGTGGTAATATTTTTTCAATATCTGTTCCTGTAGTTTTAACTTGTCCATCTCTAAATGCATTATCTATAAATTTTCTTGTCTCTTCATCATTCAAGTTTTCTTCTTCAATTAAATTTTTTAAGTCAATTTCCTCTTGCTCTTTAACAAATTTAGCCCAATCATTCATTACATCTGTATTTGTATTTATTTTTGATATAAATGTTTCAATAAGCTCTTTTTTAGAACGAAGTGCTAAACTTGATTTTATTGCTTTATCAATTGAACCTAATATTTCTTTATCTGTGCAATTTGATTGATGATATTTAGCAACTAACATTAATATATAATCAATATTTACTTCAACTTGTTTTACAAGTTCCATCTCAAATACTACATCATCTTTTATACTTTCTACTTCTCCATTATCTTTTCTAGATTTAAATTCTTCATATAAATCTGTATAAGTTCCTATGTAGTCTTGGAAATCCCTTTCAGAAAGTATTTCATTTCCTTCAAACCTATCAAATGAAGATAGTATATTTTTAAGTCTTAAAATATTTCCCATAGAAACAATAAAGTCTTTTTTAGCTTGTTCTCCTATTATTTGTTCTCCTAATGGATATTTTTGAAGTAGCTCTGCTATTCTTTCTTCATATCCTTTTTGTTTCCTGCCTTTTTCATCTTCATATCCATAGTAATAATCTTCATAAGATTTTAATAAAACTATTCCTGATGCATCTTTATCTCCAAATAATGCAATAGCATCGTTAGTTTGTTCTTGTAAATCTCTAAAACAAACTATATTGCCATAAGATTTAACTGAGTTTAAGATACGATTAGTTCTTGAATATGCTTGTATTAGTCCATGTTGTTTTAAGTTTTTATCTACCCATAATGTGTTTAATGTTGTAGCATCAAAACCTGTTAAAAACATATTTACAACTATAAGCAAATCAACTTCTCTCTTCTTAACTCTATCTGATAAGTCTTTATAATAATCTTGAAAGCCATTACCTTCTGATGAAAAGTTTGTTTTAAATTTTTTATTATATTCATCTATTGCAAAATCTAAAAACTCTCTTGAACTTTGGTCTAATAACTCTGTTTCAAATCCTTCATCATCTAATATTCCATCAGTATTATCTTCTTCATTTGCTGCAAAAGAATATATCGTTGCAATAGTCAAATCCTTATGTTTTTCTTCTAATTGCTTTTTTAATTCCAAATAATATTTCTTTGCCATTGGTATTGATGCTACTGCAAACATTGAATTGAATCCATTTAATCTTTGTCCTTTTAAATCATAAAATGAATTTCTCTTTGTTTTTTGGTCAAAGTGTTCAATTATATAATTTACTACATTACTAACTCTTTCATAAGAAGACAATGCTTCTTCAGTATTTATAGCTTGTACTTCTTTGTCTGTCATTCCTTCTTTTTTCTTAATTGTATTTATATAATCAATTCTAAATGGAAGTACATTTCCATCATTTATAGCATCAACTATTGTATATGTATGTAACTTATCTCCAAAGGCTTGCTCTGTAGTACAAAAATCAGGATTAGATTTATTAGTAGCATTTTTTGAAAATATTGGTGTTCCTGTAAATCCAAATAAATGATAATTTTTAAAGTTCTTAACTATCATTTTGTGCATATCTCCAAATTGAGATCTATGACATTCATCAAATATTAAAACAATGTGCTTTTGAAATACTGGATGACTTGGATTTCTTTTTACAAATTCACTTAATTTTTGGATAGTTGTAACAATTATTCTTGAAGTTGTATCTTCTAATTGTTTCTGTAAGACTTTTGTACTTCTATTTCCATTTGCAGCACCTTTTTCAAATCTATCATATTCTCTCATTGTTTGATAGTCTAAATCTTTTCTATCTACTACAAATAGTACTTTATCAATATAATCTAAATTTGTTGCAAGTTGAGCTGTCTTAAATGATGTTAATGTTTTACCTGAACCTGTTGTATGCCAAATATATCCTCCCGCATCAATGGTTCCCATTTTTTTATAATTAGTAGATACTTCTATTTTATTAAGTATTCTTTCTGTTGCGACAATTTGATAAGGTCTCATTACTAATAAAAGTTCTTCAGAAGTAAATACACAATATTTTGTTAATATATTCAAAATAGTATGTTTTGATAAAAAAGTTCTAGTAAAATCAACTAAATCATTTATTACTTTATTATTTGCATCTGCCCAATAACTTGTAAATTCAAAACTATTACTTGTTTTTTTACTCTTATTTCTAGTTTGACTCTGTTCTTTTATATGACTTTCTCTTGTAGTATTAGAATAATATTTTGTATTTGTTCCATTTGATATAACAAATATCTGTATATATTCATAAAGCCCACTACCTGCCCAAAAACTGTCTCTTTGATATCTATTTATTTGATTGAATGCTTCTTTTAAAGCAACACCTCTTCTTTTTAATTCAACATGAACTAAAGGAAGTCCATTTACAAGAATAGTAACATCATATCTATTATCATAGTTTCCACTATTTTCTACATATTGATTTATAACTTGTAATCTATTATTGTGAATATTCTTTTTATCTAAAAGATAAATATTTTTGCTTGTTCCATCATCTTTTTTTAATACTTGAATATGATCCTCTTGAATTTTCTTTGTTTTTTCAACTATTCCATCATTGCTATTGGCTATATTATTATTTAAAAATCTATTCCATTCGCTTTCGCTGAATTTATAATCATTTAATAATTCTAATTGTTTACGAAGATTTGTAACTAAAGCATCTTGTTCGTGAATTTCTAAATAATCATATCCTTGTTCAGTTAGCATTTTTATAAATTCATGTTCAAGAGCTGCTTCACTTTGATAACTATCTGATTTTCTTTTTAATGGTTCATATTCTGCTACTACAGTAGAATTACTTGTTTCCATTACTACATTATATTTGTTCATTTATTATCCCTCATTTACTACTAATTCTTTGAAAGTAAGTAATTTATCTCTATAATACTCGTATTGCTTTTGTCTAGCTTCAATTTCAGCAGGTAGTCCCTCCGATATGTCATTTGTTATTTTATCAAATTTTGTTAGTATATTTACTATTCTTATTTGTTCTTCTATACTTGGTATTGGTAATTCGATTTTTCCTATATCATCTTTATTTACTTTTATAGGAACTGCATTTACTAAAGTTCTTTTTCTTAATTCTTTGATTCCAATAATACTTTCAATTAGAAATTTTAAATAATAACTATTAACTATTTCACTATTTGGTCTTATCAAAGCTAAAGATACATAATAAGCTAAATCTATCTCTTTGTCATATACTGAGCATTTTCCAATATTTCCAATTCTAGTCATAAAAATATCGTTAATTCTTGGTTTTATTTTATATTTGCTATAATCCTCTGCTGAAATGTATTTTTTGGAATTATATATATCATTAATATTTTCAACACTTATAAATCTAACTCCACTATCAGTATATTTTGGTGTTTGATGAGTTCCATCATATATTTCTGCAATTTCATTAAGTTTATATCTTTTAACATTATTTAATTCTAGAAAAAATTTATCCTTATAATAATTATATTGCTTTTCTCTTGCTGAAAGCTCTGCTGAAAGCTTTGCTGAAAGCTTTGTGAAATCATCCAAAATATGGACAATTTTGCATTGTACCTCCAACGGAGGTACAGCAACTAAAAATTGTTCTATCATTGGTTTCCTTATTGATGTCACTGTAGCTACTACTGCTTTTTTCATAATAAATTTCTTAAACATTGCAAACATATAGTAATATAAATATTTTGTATTTAATTTACTATCTATAACATGTATTCTATAAGCTCTTTGATGCAATGCATATTTACCTTTTACATAATGAAATATTTCTCCTACTCCACCTTCTCCTGGAATTATTATAGCAGTTTCATCATATTCATATTTATTAATTCTTAAAACCTCTTTAGATCTTACATAAAATGGATAAATTCCATCTTCAGTAGCATCTTTTCTATCAGAACTTCCTGTTCCAATTTCAGACATTTCCTGTAATTTTATATATGGTACTCCATTTGGACATAATTCTTCAATTAATTCTTCTATCTTAATCATTATTCTTCCCCATTTTCAAAATTTGGTATTGCTTTTTCCATGCACGAGATGGTTTCTTGCAAATGTTATCTTCTCTACTAAATGCACATATCTCTGGTAAATAACAATTCGCACAAATATCTGGATTATTTGCTCTGCATCCATAAGTTTGTTCTTCAGTGTCTAAAACATTTAATTTTGCATTAAACGGAATTTTTAATGTACTTTCCATCTACTACACCTCGATTTCTGAAATAATTTTCTTTATTTCTTCACGAAGTATGTTCTCTCTTGCTACTATTTCATCAATTTCTTTATTAAGTACATCAATATCAATTTTTTCTCTTGTATCTTCTTTTTCTACATAAGTAAAAACTGATAAATTATAATCATTTTCTTCTATTTCTTTATTTGAAACAAGTTTTGCAACATATTCTTTATCTTCTCTTTTAGTAAATATATCAACTATATTATTTATATTCTCATCTGTTAATTTATTATTATTTGTTACTTTAACACATTCATTTGTTGCATCTATAAATAATGTATTATTATCTTTTTTACTTTTCTTTAAAACCATTATACAAGTTGCTATACTTGTTCCAAAGAATAAATTGTCAGGTAATTGAATAATACAATCTACAAAGTTATTATCTATTAAATATTTTCTTATTTTTTGCTCTGCTCCACCTCTATAAAGAATACCAGGAAAACAAACTATTGATGCTGTTCCATTGGTTGCTAACCAAGAAAGCGAGTGCATAATAAATGCAAAGTCTGCTTTTGATTTTGGTGCTAATACTCCTGCTGGAGAATATCTTGGATCATTTATTAAAACAGCATTATCATCTCCTGCCCATTTAATTGAATATGGTGGATTTGATACGATTACTTCAAAAGGTTCATCATCCCAATGTTGAGGTGTAGTTAAAGTATCTTCACATGCTATATCAAATTTGTCATACCCTATATCGTGTAAAAACATGTTTATTCTACAAAGGTTGTATGTAGTTAAGTTTATTTCTTGACCATAAAAACCATTTCTAACGTTTTCTTTCCCAAGTATTTTTGCAGATTTTAATAGTAATGAACCTGAACCACAAGCAGGGTCATAAACTTTATTTACTGATGTTTTTCCAACAATAGCAAGTTTAGTCAATAATTCGCTAACTTCTTGTGGTGTATAGAACTCTCCACCTGACTTTCCTGCATTAGATGCATACATAGTCATTAAGAACTCATAAGCATCTCCAAAAGCATCAATTTGATTATCTTGATAATTTCCTAAATTAATATTGGCTATTCCTTCAAGAATTTTTACAAGTTTTTCGTTTCTTTTACCAACTGTTGCTCCTAGCTTATTACTATTTACATCTATATCATCAAATAGTCCTGAAAAGTCGTCTTCACTTTCAGCACCTTTTGCAGAATTTTCTATATTATTAAATATCCTTTCTAATGTTTCATTTAAGTTTTCATCATCTCTTGCACTTTTTACTACATTAGAAAATAATTCTGATGGTAAAATAAAGAAACCTTTTTCTTTTACAAGATTATTCCTTTCAGGCTCTGCTTCACTATCTTTTAATTTTGCATAGTCGAAGTTCGTATCTCCCGCTTTTCTTTCTCCTTCGTTTATATAATTGGTTATATTTTCTGAAATATATCTATAAAACATTATACCTAAAATATATTGTTTAAAATCCCATCCATCTACTGAACCTCTTAAATCATCTGCTATTGACCAAATTGCTTTGTGTAGTTCTTCTCTTTCTCGATTATTTATCATAATACTGCTCCTTTTAAATATAAATTCTCTAGTATATTTTATATCATAAAACCATAAATTTCACAACATTATTCGACAATTTAATCCTATAATTATTTCTACTTTTTTCGACAAAA
>CATNCV010000087.1 GCA_950096965.1 uncultured Clostridiaceae bacterium
GGTGGTGGCGTCGGCTACACTGCCGCTCATGGTGTCCTCCGAGGTCGCTGATCCTGAATCTTTTATTGATAAATTTTTAAGTGCCATATATTCATGTACTGCTTTTTTTATATACATTTCATCTCCTATGTATCCATTTTGTTCTAGCTCTTGTATAATGTCTTCTAGCATTTCTTCTTTTATTACGCTTCTAAATTTTGTTTTTATTTCTCTTATTGTTCTTTTTTTATATAGTGCATATTTTAATACTTTTGTTTTTTCATTATCATATTCTTCTATATTATACATGTGTACCCTCTTTCTTTTTATGTTGTAGCACATTCTATTAGTATTTAAAAATTGCTACAGACTTTTATGGGATTTTTTAGTTTTTTACATTTAAATTTATAAAATTAGCATTTTTTACATTTTACTACATAAAGTAAAAAATAGCAAGGTGATACTTGCTATTTTCATTTGTTTATATATTATCTTCCACTCTGCTCTTTTTCTTTTTTATCATAATTAAATATTTCCATTATTTTTTCATATTCTTCACTTTTTGGTAATATCTGACCTTGATAATATCCTATTACATTTCTTAACATATCAAATTTTTGTACTATTATTCTATTTTTATCTCTTCTAAAAATTTTGTATTTTGGAAGTGTGTATGCCAATTTTTCTATTAACTCTATATTATTATTTGCATGTGGTAAAATTCTTTTTTTACCTGGTCTATTTTGATGTGCGGCTGTTCCTTCTCCTCTACATTTTGTTTCTACATGTTCGGATTTATATTGTACTTCTAATGTATATTGTGGATTTGTTATATTATAAAACTTAATATGCTCTGCTTCATATCCATTAGATTTTTTCTTATGCTTGTTAGAGTCTGGTATTACTTCCATATTTAATTTATTTAGTAGTTCTTTATTTGTTTCTAAATCTCTATAAAATTCTTTTCCTATTTCTATTATTGCAAGTTCTGTCCATGCAGCCTTTTTATTGCTATCTTCAGTTTCTTTCCTCATTTTCAATATTTCTTTAAGCTTTCTATTATCTGTTTGTAAATTGTCTGGTACATTTACTACAACAAATTTCATAGCTCTTAAGTCATTTGCTTTTAAAAAAGTCATTTCATCTTTTAATCTATGTATTTTTGTTTGATCACATTTCAGTGCTTCAATACTGCTATAACGTATAATATCATCTTCTATTATACCAGATCTAATTGCTGCTTTCTTGCCATATTTCTCATCTA
Source organism: uncultured Clostridiaceae bacterium (assembly GCA_950096965.1). Taxonomy (GTDB): domain Bacteria; phylum Bacillota; class Clostridia; order TANB77; family CAG-508; genus UMGS1663. The sequence continues at coordinate 1,244 of CATNCV010000087.1, forward strand.
ATTCTTTTAATATTTCTTTTTTTGCTAGTATGTTACTTTTTTCTATTCTTCCTACTAATATTCGTAATAATGCTGTTTTTGTGCTGTTACTAATACCTTTTATCATTATTCTTTCTTCAAACTCTTTTATATTTAATTTTTCTATTTCGTTATATAATAAGTTTTTTATTGTAGCTAATGTGTATATTATATTTAATTCTTCATTTTCGTATATTCTTTCTTTTATTAATTTATATAATTTGTTTTTATCTTTATCTTCTATTCCTTCTAGTGCATATAATTTAGATAGCCTTTCTATTTGCAAGTTTTTTATTTTCCCTAATAAACTTTTAGGTGATTTCTCCCTTGCTTTTGGCATTTCTATGGTTATTCCTTTATATTTTTTTAAAAAGTACTCTATTATTTCTATTCCAACATTATCTGCCCAATTTTCATATTCTTTATTTTTTTTCAGACACATTTGATTAATAAAAGCTTGTTCTATATCCTTTTCTTCTATTCCATAATGTTCACTAAGATTACTCATATTATGTTTCTTCCTTTATTATTTTATATTTTTTTATATCTATTATATATCATTTTTTCATATAAGTCTAGATATTTCGCTAATTTTTATTAACATAATTTAGAGTTTATTCGACTTTTTATTCACTTTTTAGACATCTTATTAATATTATGTATTATATACAAATTATAAAAGGAGGATAAAATATGTATAATTGTAGATATAGAAATTGTTGCTGTCAAAAAAATTATAACAAAAAAATAATTGAAACAGCATGCAATGAATGTGGCGTTACTGCTGACTATTATACAGAACATAATAATGATGCTTGCAATTGTGGCTTTGATACACAAAGTGAATCAGTTTTTCCTGAAAACCCTATGCTTGCACAAAGTTATGTTCCAATACAATTTTTAGATAAAACATTTACTCCATGTGTTGGTTTAAAAATGGGTACAATTTTCCCTGAACTTGTTTCACCATATTCACCTTGCCAATCTATAGAGGAAATGGCTTTCATAAAAGCTATGAATACTGTGAAAGAGGGGTGTAATAAATGTTAGAGAATAATAGAGATTATAGAAATTGCTGTCATAAATGTAATGCTGATTGTATGATGAATAATAATGACAATATGATGGTAGAAAATGAAGATTATCCAAATGAAGTTACAATTCCTGCTGGTTTTGGAGTGGATAACAATAATTGTAATTGTTGTTGTGAAAAGGGTATGGCTCCTAGAGTTCCTATGTATTCTTATGAATTCACTTATATAGAGCCAGAAACATGTCCTGAAAGAGAAATATCTCGTGAAGAAATGATTCAGCAAATTCGTTGCCTAAGCTTTGCTGTTGTTGAACTTGCTGAGTATTTAGACACACATGTTGATGACGAAAAAGCACTTTGCCTTCATAGAAAATATGCAACTAAATTACACGAATTAAAAGAAAAATACCAAATGGTTTATGGACCTCTAACAATTAATTTCCCTTGCAATAAGTGGAGATGGATAGAAGAACCATGGGCTTCGTTTGGTTTGGGAGTAACTACTTATCTACTATTTTGTGTATAAACTAATAGAAAAAATGAAAGAAAAACTATGAAATTTTTATAATTTTTTTGAAAATATTTTTTTCATATTAATAGTTATTGAAAATATTAATATATAAGGATTTTGACAAGCTAATTTTCTACAGTTTAAGACACCATTGAAAAATTGTGGCTTAAACAAGGAAAAAAGACGAGCAAATCTCTTGATTTTGCAAATAAAAAAGTATACAATTAATATACTAGTATTGATAAATAAAACTATAAAATAGAATTATGGAGGTACTAAAATGCCAAGTTCAATAAATAAAATTTTAGTAGAAAAGTATATTAATTCAAAAATAGAGAAACTATAAAATCAGTTTCTCTATTTTTGAATATTTTTTTTGATATTGGTTAGTCAAAAAATATTTCAACTAATGATATGAGACCATTTACTGCAATCACTAGCATCTGCTAGACCTCCACAACACATAGAATTACAATTATGACAACTTTTTCCTATTAATTCAATTAATTCCCTTGTTTTTTCTTTAATTAATTCTTCTCTTGTCTGTCGTGTTTCATAATGTGCAATAATTTCTTTGTAGCTTTCCGTTGTATATACTTTTAAAGTATTACATGAAGATGCAAAAAATCGTTGCATAGGATGATTTGTGATTTGATATCCTTTTTCGTCATAGTGAATACCTTCTTCGTCTATTGTGTAACTTCCTATTTTGCCTGGATTATCATAATCAGATACCAATAAATTATTCGAAATTCTATTATATACTATTACATAACGAAATTTATTGTATCCTATATCTTCTTCAGTTGTAGCCCTTGGTAATCTTTCATTTAAGTAGCCTGCTTTGATTTGCTTTTTCATATTGTTGTATTCTTCTTCTGTCACATGACAGACCATTATTGGATTTGCTTTCCGATATTGCTCATCAATAAAATCATACAAAGACATATTTAATTCTCGATCTTCATTCTCAAGCATAGCAATTATTTTACTCATAGTCATATCCTCCTTGTCAATTGACTTTCATTTTGCATTGTTAATAGTTACTATATTAACCCCTTTGATTTTTCTTATAGGAGATTATAAAATTTTATCTTTATAGAGTTTATCATATTTTTATGTAAAATGCAATAAAAACTATTGATTTCATAAATAAAAAAGTGTATAATGAATATACTAATATTGATAAATTAATTTTATCAAATAAACTAGGTTAGCACAAACCTTTGATTAAAATCATAAACAAGTGCAATTTAAACATTAGGTTAGATATGAGCCTTTAGAATGTGAATTCTATAAACGAATATCCTATTGAACATTAGGTTAGAAACGAGCCTTTAGTTTTAAACTATAAACGAGTTTTCTTAAAAAATTATGGGGGTACTTATTTTTAAGTATCCTCTATCTTTATAAATGGAGGAATATATGAAAAACAGTAAGAAATTGAGAATAGGAAAATTGAATTTTTATATTATAGATGATAATTACATAGAATATTTAAGCCAATTTGATAAACATATTGCTTACAATAAAAATGAAAAAAGACCTTATATTGGAGTAGTTCTAATAGTAGAAGAACATTATTATTTTGCTCCTTTATTTTCACCAAAACAAAAACATAAAACTTATAAAGATAACTTAACTTTTTTTAAAATAATAAATGAGAAAACAAAAAATGATTTAGGAATTATAAGATTTTCAGATATGATTCCAGTACCTCAAGAAAGTGTTTATTTATTAGATATAAAAAATAAAAGTTATGGATATAAAAGATTACTTTCTGAGCAATATTCATATATAAATAAACCAGATAATAAACAAAAAATAATGAATAAAGCTACCAAAATCTATAATATAGTAAGTAATGATAAAAATAATAAAATATCAAAATTTTACAAGGGTTTAAGTTGTAATTTTAAATTATTGGAAGAAAAATGCTTAGAATATTATAATTAAAAATGTTATAAACACAAAATGCAATTATTTTTAATTTGTGTTCCTATCAAAATTTTTTTCAACTCATTGACATTGGTATAGGATGAAACTATAATGCAATATATAGATTTTGGCGAAAAAATCTATATAAATTACTATGCATAAAAAGTGTAAACACTTTTTGAACTAAATATAAAAAATCTGCTTTTAAAAGTAGATTTTTTTATTTTGCCTTAATATATATTAAATAGAGGTGACTTTACTTGGAAGAAAAGATTATAGAAAGCTATACAAAAGAAGGAAAATCTTTAACAGAAGTAATACAAGAATGGATAAATGAAAATTATTCAAAATTATATTGTAATAAAGAGCAACAAGATATAGAATATTTAAAGTAGATAAGTAGTTATTTAAATAACTCTAAGATAAGGAGGTTGTAATGCAAGAGTTATATAATAACTATTTCAACATATTAAATGACGAGATATGGAAAGTTGCAATATATGCTAGATTATCTAGAGAAGATGAAAAAGATGATAAATATAATGGACAGTCTGAAAGTATCGAAAACCAGATTAAATATTTAAAGTCTATAGTTACTAAAAAAGGTTGGAGATTGGTTGATATTTATAAAGATGATGGCTATACTGGAACTAATTTTGATAGACCAGATTTTAAAAGAATGCTTACAGATATTGATGAGAAAAAAATCAACCTTGTAATAACAAAAGATTTATCGAGATTAGGTAGAGATTACATAGAAACACGGTAATTATATTGAAAAGATATTCCCCGCGAAAAATGTAAGATATATAGCAGTAAATGATAATGTAGATACATTTGATAAACGAAATTCAAACAATGATATGACACCATTTAAAGCAGTAATAAATGATATGTATGCAAAAGATACATCAAACAAAGTCCGTTCCACTATTCTAACAAAAGCAATTAATGGAGAATGTATAAAAGCATTTTTACCATATGGATATAAAAAGGATTCAGCAAATAAAAATAAGATATTGGTAGATGAAAATGTAGCAAATAATGTAAAAATGATTTTTGATTTATATAAATCTGGTTATTCTAAGACTAAAATTGCAAAAAAGTTAAATGAATTAGACATAGAAACACCTTTAAAATATAAACAAGCAAACAGTAATTACTATAATCCACATTCCAATGCTACCTATAAATGGAGTAGTACTGTTATAAGTAAAATACTAAGAAATCGAATTTATGTAGGTGATTTAGTACAAATGCAATATACAAAAGTGAATTACAAAATAAAGAAAATTGTAAAAGTAGCTAAGGATGAACAAGTAGTAATCCAAAATAATCATGAGGCTATTATAGATAGAAATACATTTAATACTGTTCAGGAAATGCTAAATAAAAAAACTAATGAGTGGAACTACTCTAATAGAAATAAACATTTATTAACAGGATTAGTTTTTTGTAAATGTGGTAGTAGAATTACCTATAATAAAAATCATGGAAAAGTTTTTAGATGTATTTGCTCTAGTTATAAGAAATATGGAAAGAAGTTTTGTTCTAATATTCATTTAAAAGAATCGGAACTTTTAGAAATGGTTGCAATTTCATTAAAGAAAAACATAAATAAATATTTAAATTTTAAAGACTTAAAATATCCTACATTGCAAGTTAAAAATAATACACAGCAAGAATTAGCAAAATTATCAAAGAAAAAAGAAGAACTAAATAAAACTATTTCTAGTTTGTATGAAGATAAAATTGAAGGTACTATTTCAATAGAAACATTTAAAGTATTAATAGCTAAATATGAAAAACAACAAAAGAAATTAGATAGTGAAATAGCTCTATTTTCAAAAGAAAAAGAAAATAGAGAAGAATTGAATCCAAAAGAACTACAACAGACAATGAAAGAATTACTGAAATTTGATACTATAAATGAAGAAAATAAGAGCTTAGTTTTTAAATTAATAGATAAAATCATAATAGATGATGATATAATTAATATAAAATATAAATTTAATAATTTAGAGTTATAATTCCCCCAACATGAACCAAGGGTGGCCATGGGAAAGGGGGAATTTTTAATGTGGACTTATAATAAAGTATTACAATACCCAATTAATATTAAATGCCCAAACCCAAGACTTGCTAAGTTTATAATTAGCCAATATGGTGGCCCTGATGGAGAACTTGCCGCTTCTTTAAGATATTTATCTCAAAGATTTGGTATGCCAGATCAAAATGCTAAGGCTATTTTAAATGATGTTGGAACAGAAGAAACAATATGTGTTTAATTGTATAAGTGCCTTAAATACTGGGAAAATGGGACGAGCCCATATTAAAATTTTTGAGAATGTAAAAGCAAATGTTATTATAGTTATAAAATGATTATACAGGAACAAATATATTTTATATGTTTGTTCCTGTATAATACTTTCTATTAAATTCAATAAAATTTTTTCAAAATCATATTTGACAATTCTTAAAAATCTGTGTATAATAAAAATAGAAAATGAGAAACACAGATAATGTTGTGTTACCCAATATAATTGAATTACACCACTAGCTCTGCGAAAGCGTATGTGGTGTATTTTTTATTTGCTCAAAATAATAACCAATGTTATGATTAAGGCAATTGCTATGATAGTCATTCCTACTAATCCAAAGAATAGTAGATATATTAATTGTATTAATATTATTTCCATAGCACCACCTCCATTCTCACAGTTTTAAAACTGTGTATGTAAAGTGGTAACACTCACATCTGCTTTTATCTCATTTTCTATGCTATCTACTATACAACATATATTTCTAAAATACAAGCAAACATTATAAAGTTTTACGATTTTCTCTTAAATTATATTTCATAATA
>CATNCV010000088.1 GCA_950096965.1 uncultured Clostridiaceae bacterium
ATTTACCTGAATCTCGATGGAAGGGTTTACATCCAAAGAGACAGTGGAGGCGACGGAATAATTTGCCCGATATGTCCGGAAACCGGCCATACCGCCGATCAAAAGTAAAAATGCTGCTGCAATACCGGCAAGACGCCGTGATAAAAAGGTTTTTTTATTGGTATCAAATCTTTCCTTTTATTTTATTCTTCTAATCCAAAACTTACACCTAGTGCATTGTTTATTTTGTTCATTACTTTTTCGTCCCCTATATGCCCTATTTTTTCTTTTAGTCTACTTTTATCGATTGTTCGTATTTGCTCAGCAAGTACTACTGAATCGGCTTTTAATCCTCCATCACCTAAGCCTATGTCTATATGCGTTGGTAATTTGTTTTTTCCTGTTTGAGAGGTTATTGCTGCTGCTATTACTGTGGGGCTATGCTTATTTCCTATATCATTTTGTATTATTATTACAGGTCTTACACCACCTTGCTCTGAGCCTATTACAGGACTTAAATCAGCATAGAACATATCTCCTCTTTTTATTACCATTTGTGAATCACTCCTACTATTTCTTCGTTTTTGAGGTCCAAATTTTTGATATATTTTAAATATTTCTAAGATATTTCTATCTCACTATATAATATGTATACTAATGTTTTTTGGTTAATATCTTGGACTATCATTTTAGTAGGTTTTCCGTATTTTTTTGTTTATATATAATTTTCTATATATGTTATATTTGTTTCCATCTTCATTTCTCATTTCTAATATTATTTCATTTTCTTTAGTCGTTACTTTTGAATTATTACTTTTTTTGTAATCTTCTATAAAACTATTAAGCCATAGTTTATTTTCTACTATATAACTATAATTTTCAAAAGTAGTACTTAAGTTTAGTTCATTGTTTATTATTTTTAAGTTAGTTCCATCAAACTCAGTTACTATACCTGCTATGTTTTTTGGTTCTAATACCTCTTGTTTACTTATATTCCCCTTTTCTAAGCTTTGTTTTACTATATATTTATTTTTGTTTTTATTTGTCTCTACTTCGATTTCCAATTTTGCATTGTACGAATTAATATTTAAAACATATTCTATAATATCTTCCTCAGATTTATTAATTATAGTATTTCCGCTTTTTAGAAAATTTATAAGCAAAAATTGAAATTAATGTTGCAAGAATTAAAATAATAACAATTACTATTAGAATAACTTTTTTATTTTTCATAATTACCTCCTTGTTTAGATGTTAGAAGTTGGATATCAGGTCTCGTAAATTCTAAATTAAGTCTCTTTACAATTTTAGCTGCTTCCTTATATACTATACTAATTTCCACATCTAAAATAAAAAAGAATAGATTTTATCTATTCTCTTTTAATTTATATTCATATACTCTTAAAGTATTCTGTAAGACAACTTATAAGTTCATCTTTTGCTTCAATTTTATTAATTTTTTCTCGCAAACTTGCTGAATTAGGAAGGTTTTTTATGTATGCACACATATGCTTTCTTAGTTCTTTTATTCCTGTATTTTCTCCTTTTTGCTCTACTTCTAACGCAATATGTTTTATGATGGTATCTAGTTTTTCTTCTAAGCTTACCTCTTTTATTTCTTCCTCCTTCAAATAACATATTATATCTCTAAAAATCCATGGGTTTCCAAGTGAAGCTCTTCCTATCATAATTCCATCTACATTAGTTTGCTTAAACATTTGAGCCGCATCTTCCTTACATTTAATATCTCCATTTCCTATTACTGGAATATTTACTGCTTCTTTTACTTTTTTTATTATATCCCAATCTGCTATTCCACCATAGTATTCTTCTCTTGTCCTTCCATGAATTGTAATTAAACTTGCTCCTGCTTTTTCAATTCTTTTAGCAGCTTCTACTGCTACTATATTCTCCTTATCCCAACCTTTTCTTATTTTTACACTAACTGGTACTTTACTATTTTTTACTACTTTACTTACTATTTCTTCTACTAAGTCTAAATTAAGTAAAAGCTTACTACCATCACCATTTTTAACTACTTTTGGAGCTGGGCACCCCATATTGATATCTACTATATCAGCTAGTTCAGATACATATTTTGCACTATATGCCATTGTTTCTGGGTCACTCCCAAAAATTTGCATTGATATTGGCCTCTTTTCTTCCTGTGTATCTAATAATAGTTTAGTTTTATCATCATTATAGTATAATCCCTTACTACTTACCATTTCAGTGCAAACTAACCCAGGATTATATTGTTTTGCTATCATTCTAAAAGGTTTATCTGTTATTCCTGCCATTGGTGCTAATAATATATTATTTTCTAATTCTATATTTCCTATTTTTAATTTCTTTAAGTACATTTTATTATTCCTTTACTTCTTTTTATTAAAGTTGTCAATAGGGACAGACTTTGCTAAATAAAAATTACAAAAGAGTGTCCCTATTGACAATAAAATCATCATTCTTATCTGCTTATTTATAAGGAGTGTCCCAAGCGTTCCGATTTTGGAACGGAAAGGACCGTCCCTTGTGTGCTATTCTACAAATATTGTTTTTTGCCTTCTTCCACTTATATTTAGTACTAGAGCTATTAGTATTAAGTTTGTTAGCATTGAGCTTCCTCCATAACTTACAAATGGTAGTGGTACTCCTGTTATTGGTAGTAAGCCTATTGTCATTCCTATATTCTCTAGCATATGAAATATAAGGATTCCTGCTATTCCCATCGCTATATATGAACCTAGATTATCTTTTGCTGTTTTTGCTACATATATGGTTTTTGTTATTAATATAACATATAGAATAACTATTCCTGCTGTGGCAACAAACCCCATTTCTTCTCCTATTACTGCAAATATAAAGTCTGTTGTTTTTGGGTATAAGAAACCTAATTGAGTTTGATTCCCTTTTAGTATTCCCATACCAAATAATTCTCCTGCTCCTATGGCAAGTTTAGATTGTATAATGTTATAACCAGAGCCTCTTGGGTCTAAATTAGGATTTAGAAATACATCTATTCTAGTTTTTGCATGGTCTGGTAATACAAAGAAATATAAAATTGGCAATAATATTACTACTAATAATACTGATGTTATTATATATTTTCTGTCTATTCCTGCTGTGAATAATATCATTATTGTTGCCACTAAAAATGCTAATGCGGTTCCATAGTCTGGTTGTATTATAATTAATGCTACTGGCAATGCTACTACTGCTAGTGCCAAGATTAATCTAGTTGGCCTACTTATTTCTTTCTTTCCTCTTTCCTCAATTTTGCAAACAACTTTTGCAAATACTAATATAACAAATATTTTAGCAAACTCTGATGGCTGTATTGAAAATGGTCCTATATTAAACCAGCTTGTTGCTCCATTTATAGATTTTGTAAATAATACTGCTATTAATAGTATTAAAAATATGCCATAAAAAATTGGCGATACTTTAGCCACAATTTCATAATCTATAAATATTATTACTATAAAAATTGGTATACTAATGCATAGCCACATAATTTGTTTTTTTAATTCTTCATATTCTGCGTTTTGCGTTGCTGAAAATAGAGCTACTAAACCTATTAATATTAACAATATAGTACAGATTAATACTCCCCATTCTATATTTTTAAATATTTTTTTTCTCATTATTTAACCTCTATTTTTATTCTTCTTTTTTCTCTTCATTAGGTTCTTCATTTTTCGTTTCTTTATTCTCTATTTGGTTATTTTCCTCTTTTTTATTTTCTTTGTCACTATTTTCTTCTGGATTATTTTCTATTTTTTTTTCTTGTTCAGTTTGTGCTTCCTCTAGTTTATTGTTTTCCTCTTCTTCATCTTTTTGTATTGTTTCCTCTGGCTTCTCATTTATTTCTGCATCTGTTCCAATTTTCCTATCTTTTTCATCTATATTTTCTTCATTTTGCTGTGTTTCTTTGTTTTCATTGCTAGCTTCTTCTTTTCTTTGTGTGTTTACCTTTTTGGTTGCATCTTTTAAACTCATAATTGGTATATTGGCATACAATGCTGGTGCTCCTGTTGTTCCATCTGTATTTACTTTATTAGTTAGCTTTACATCTATTGAGTTTTCATCTACATCTATGTATTTTTTTATTACTTCTATGATTTCTTGTTTCATCATTTCCAAAAAGTCTGCTGATACATTTGCTCTATCTTGCATTAGTACTAGGTGTAATCTTTCTTTTGCAGTGTCTTTTGAATCTTTATTTTCCTTCGAAAACTTTTTAAAAAAGTTTATTATACTATCAAACATTTTTGCTCCTCCTAACTTTTTTTAAGTCTATTTTCTTTTGAAAATATTTTTTATTTTAGTCCAAAATCCATTTTCTCTTCCTGGAATGGTTACATCTATACTTTCTCCTAATATTCTTCTTGCTATTTCTGTATATGATTTTCCAGATGGAGCTTTATGATTTGATACTACTGGTTCTCCTTTATTTGTTTGTGTTATTATGTATTCATCATCTGGTACAACACCTATTAAATCTATTGATAATAAGTCTACTATGTCTTCTACGTCCATCATTTCACCTTTTTTTACCATGTTTGGACGAAGTCTGTTTATTACTAGTTCTGGATTTTTTATTTCTGATGCTTCTAATAAACCTATTATTCTATCTGCATCTCTTATTGCTGATATTTCTGCTGTTGTTACTACAACTGCTCTGTCTGCTCCAGCTATAGCATTTTTAAAACCTTGTTCTATACCTGCTGGACAGTCTATTAATATATAATCAAATTCTTCTTTTAATTTAGAAGTTAATTCTTTCATTTGTTCTTCATTTACTGCACTTTTATCTCTTGTTTGAGCTGCTGGAAGTAAAAATAATTCGTTAAAACGCTTGTCTTTTATTAATGCTTGTCTTAATTTACATTTTTCTTCTACAACATCTACTATGTCATATACTATTCTGTTTTCTAGCCCCATAACTACATCTAGGTTTCTTAAACCAATGTCAGTATCTACTAATACTACTTTTTTACCTTTTAAAGCTAAAGCAGAACCTAAGTTAGCTGTTGTTGTTGTTTTTCCTACTCCACCTTTTCCTGATGTGATAACTATAACTTCTCCCATAATTTCCTCCTTATTTTATATGAAAAATGTTTATGTTTTTTTAATTATCATATATATTTAACACATATATAATATACGCAAAAGCTTAAAAAGTCAATGAATATTACATAATTTCATTTTATTTTAATAAATTTACATTTTTTTGTTGACAAAACTGTTTTTCTCTATTATAATAATATTTGTCTTTTACAGATATGGCGACGTAGCTCAGTTGGCTAGAGCATCCGGTTCATACCCGGCAGGTCGTAGGTTCAAGTCCCACCGTCGCTACCAATGACGTTTCTGTTCGAACCAATAGAACAGATTGATACAAAAATCATTCAGTAAGTGAATGATTTTTTGTTTGGAAAATTTTATTGTCTCTCAGAGCCCTCAAGTTGTGTTGGTGTGACACAACTCATAAGGGAGAACGCTTTAGTTAAGTACACTAAAATGTTCTCCCTATAAAATAGCTTGTTTAAGCTGATATTCTTTTATTTAACATTTTTTCAATTACCATTGTCATATCTTTAAGACTAACTGGAAAAGAAATTATGCCAACACCTCTATAATATATATCTATTTCTTGAACTTTTTTACCATCTATCTTTTCTGCTTGATGAATTAGTATTTTTTCTATAAGTTCGTTTAGTATTTCTGGTGTTAGTTCTGTTATTTCAGTATATTTCTTAACATTAGATATGAATTGTGTTAAATCAGTTGTTTTCTTTTCAGTATTATTAATTTCTTTTGATAATTGTTCAATCTTTACTTTTAATTCCTGTTGTTCCTTATCATAGTTAAATGATAAGTTTCTAAATCTTTCATTTGTTATCTTTCCAGATATATTATCTTCATAAATATGCATAAATAGGTTATCAATTTCAATTACCCTGTTCTTTGCTTGTTCAAGTTCTCTCTTATTTTTAGAAATTTGCTTTGTCTCATCTTTAGAAGATTTTGCTAACTGCTCCTTTACAAATAAATCTTCATAGTTTTTCATATAAGAAACTACTTTTTGTATATTTTCTAAAACAAGGCTTTGCAATATTTCGTCTGTAATCCAGTGTGAAGTACACAAAGAAATATTTTTCTTATAACTGGAACATCTATAATGGTCTTTTGCGTTTAGGTCAGTAACAGGTGATTGAAAGTATAGCTTTTTACCACAATCATAACAAAATAGTAATCCTGAAAATATACTTTTCTTGCCTGACCTCGTAGGCTTTTTTCTGTTATTTCTTAACTCTTGAGCAATGTTCCAAGTATATTCATCAATTATTGGTTCATGAGTATTTTTAAATATTTGCCACTCTTCTTTAGGAATAGGAACTTTAGTTTTATCTTTGTAGGAACGAATGGTATATTTAAAATTAACTGTATCTCCAATATATTCTTGTCTATCTAAAATACTTGCTACTGTTGTAGCATTCCACTGATGTTTAAATTCTTGTAATCTAGTAGGGAACTTTCTTCCAATACTTATAAAATATTCTGCTGGTGTCATTATATTTCGTTCTTTTAATATTCTAGCAATCTCACATGTTCCATGTCCTTGAATAAATAGATTATATATTTCTTTTACAACTTCTGCTGATGGTTCATCTATTATCCATTTTGTTTTATCAGTTTCATCTTTTTTATAACCATAAGGAATATTATTAGCAAGTGAAATTCCTGATTCGCCTTTACTTTTAAGAACTGCTCTAACTTTTTGACTTGTATTTTTGGCATGCATTTCGTTAAACCAATCTTGAATAGGCAAGAAGTCATTTAAACCTTTACTACTATCAATGTTATCCATTATAGCAATATACCTAATACCGAAGCCTTACAAAGTCTTCTTCAAGAAGTTGCCCTACAACAAGTCTGTTTCTTCCAAGTCTTGAATGGTCTTTTACTATAATTGTACTTATTTTATTTTGTTCAGCTAAATCCATCATTTCCATAAAAGCAGGTCTTGTAAAAGTAGTTCCAGAATACCCATCATCAACAAAGAACTTAATATTTTGAAATTTGTTATCTTCTGCATATTTCCTTAAAATTAATTTTTGATTTTTTATACTATTGCTTTCTCCTGAAAGTTCATCATCTCTTGATAAACGACAGTATAAAGCTGTTATTTTATCGCTTTCTAGCTGTTTCATTTTTTACTCCTTTCTTTTGACAGCTTGAAATACGATATAAAATTATAGTTACTACCTTTCAAGTAGTGTTTATAATATACCATATTTCAAACTAAAAATTCAATACAAAAACTTTACTTTTGGAAGATTTCAAAAAATCTAGTTAGTATTGTGTGTTCTGAATCTTTGTTAAAATAGGTATTTACTTTATAAACAGTACCTTTTATTTCTTTTTCAAAGTTCAAGTTTTGCTCTGGATAAAAACTTTTTAAATATTCTGTAATTTCTTCATTGCTCATTTTAGCGAGTTTATTACAAAATTCATTTTTTAAATTCTCTAAAAACTCATA
>CATNCV010000089.1 GCA_950096965.1 uncultured Clostridiaceae bacterium
TGTTTCAGGGAATTCCATTGGTTCCTTACTTTTCCTAATCAGAATGCCATGCCCAACGGTGTGCATATCGTCATCCAACAAGAACCATTTGTTCACATTGGAAATAGTAATATAATAACGCAATCCTCTAATTTTATATCTATTAATCTTATTGTTACCATTTCACTTTCTCTTAATCCACCATAAACAAAAATTGATACAAAACAATAATCTCGTTTAGGTTTTTTTTCATCTCTACTTGCAAAATGTTTTAATCTATTGACTTCTTGTTGTGTTGGAATTTTCTTTTGGATCATTGATTGTTGTATTTTGTAATAGTCTTTGTCTAGTATAGCAATATTATCTTGTACTTTCTCATTGATTAAAAATAAATTATATTGCTTTAATGCTGCAAGTTTTCTATTTATAGTTTTAAATGAAGTACCATGTTTTTCTAAATAAGTACGATATGTTATAATATCTGCATGTATAAGTACAGTTAATTCTTCACCATAAGAATCAAAATAGTATTCTTTAAATTTTTTTAAATCACTTATATAACTATTACATGTATTTTCAGATAGCCCATTATCTTTCATAAAATTATAAAACTTATCTATCACCAAAATCACCCCTTTCATTTATGTTACATTTTTCACATACTATTTTACTCATTTATGTTACATTTTTTAGCGTTTTTTGTCGAATTTCGATAATAAATGTATCATAAGTGTAGTTATGTTACATTTTTTTATTCTCTTTTTTATGCCCTATATATAATATATAGAGCATTTATTAGTTAGCAGATAAGGAATCAATAATTGTTTTAACTCCATCTGCATACCCATATTTATAATATAATTGATTTTCTCTTGCGATACTAACAAAAATAGCATTACTATATTCAATTAACAACTTTCGCAATTTATCTCTGCTTTTGGGATGAACTCTTTTGTTAATAAATTTAGAGATAGCTTTATCTGCTATGGTTACTTGATGTTGTAATTGATCTAACTCTGCATCTTCTAAACTGAATTTTTTATCTTCTATTTTTTTGTCATATAGATAATCAATTATATTCTCATTGTTTGGCATAATAAATTCCCCCTTTCTGTTTTCTTTATTGTATAAAATACACATAGAAAAGTTAATGTTGAAGCAAAAAAAATTTTAGAGCTTATAACTGTTGATACTGTAAGAGCAAAAAGAAATTTTAAAAATTAAATTTTTTCCCTACTAAAAATACCTAAAAATGCTTATATATCAATGAAAAAAATTTTTTAGGCGTGTTTATTGAATTTGATTTAAAAAGTAGATACAATATAAGTGTGTATAAGATTATGTTATAGATTTTTCTATAACTATCTTCAGAATTTAATTCTGAAGCATAACTACTAAAATTTTAGTTAGTAGTAGTTTTTCTACATTTTATATGTAGCATATAATGGGATGCACTTAATAAATACATAGGTTATTTATTGTGCTTTGAAATAAATGAAAGTAAATGTTATTTAGCCCCCCTAATAGCAGTTGCTTTCTTTTTTTGTCCCATATTTAAAGAAAGGAGGATTTAATCAAAAAAATCTTTTACACAGAAATAATGGAAGGAGATTTTAGTTATGGAAAGTGGTTTTAATTTTGAACTATACGAAATGGTATTTGAAAATTGTTTTATCCATAGTTCATGTTACAAAAATGGAAATTTACAACTAAGTCTATTTGGAATTGATCCAGAAACAAATGAAACAGCACACTTTGCAGATATTACACTAGACCAAAACAAGCGATTATTAAGAGAAAATGAAATTGTTGTAGACTGTAAATTCAAACCTACAATGATACCTCAATTAGTAGATTTAGGAATCTTAAAAGAGCAAACTGGTATATGTGTAGTAAATTCAAGCATCTATCCCATTTACACAATAGATTTAACCAGGATAAGTGCAAATCAATATTGTATGCAAGAATTAGTTGCTGCATAAAAGAAAGGAAGGTATTAAAAATGCAACAAACAAAATTAGTAAATTTACCAATCATAGGTAGAGTGCAACATGGAGAAAAAATCAAAAATAAAGTAATTGAATATGGCTATTTTATAGCAAAATCTGATGACGAGTATATGAAATCATATTTAGACAAATTTAATAAACTATTTAAGGGAAAACAAAATATTGAAATAGAATTCTTTGATGAAGATCCTTTATCTAAAAAATATGTTAGATATAATCAAAGTGGCGAAGTATGTCGTAGCCCAGAAGGTTCTAATAAGGCAAATCAAAGAGTTAAAAACGGATGGCAACAAATAAATTGTGATACATATAACTGTCAATATAGACAAAAAAACGAACATGGAAAATGTGCTTGTAATAGAATAGGTTGGCTTAAGTTCTTAATACCAGATGTTAGTACTGATCGTATATTTTTAATGAAAATAACAGGACAGACATCAATAAATAAACTAGATGACTATATAAAATTACAAAAAGCACAGGGAAAATCAATTAAAGGTCGTCATATTATATTCTTAAAACAAATCGAACAATCTAATAGTTTAGGTCAAACTTTCAATAATTATGTCTTAGATATTTTGAAAAAAGAAAATGTTGAATCTATAAAACAAATTCCAGAAACAACAGAAAAACCAAAGGAATTATCCACAAATAATGACAAAAATGTGAATAATGCAGTAGTAAATTCTAATACTACCCCACCTAGTAGTACAGTAGCACAAGAAGTTACTCAAACACAAGAAATTGTAGAAACACCAAAAGAAGAAACAACTACAAAGACTACTAAAAAGGCTACTACAAAAGATACTACTAAAAAAGAAACCAAAAGTAAATCTAAAAAAACTGATGATAAACCAAAAGATACAAAAACACAAGAAACTTCAGTTGAAGATGACAACTTCAAAAATTGTTATGCGTTACTTAGTACATTTAATGAGAAAATTGCAGACAGAGATTATTTAATCGGTGAATTCGCAGATATGAAAGATCAAATAAGTAATATTGCTATTAGACCTGAAGATGCAACAGAGCTTGAAAAATGTGATTTAGGAACATTTGTAAGGCTTGATGTAGCAGAAATTAAAGGAAGAAAATTTGCAGTAAAACTAGAATTCATTGAAAAAACACTAAAAAAAGTAGCAGCATAAGTAAGTATATTGGGGAATATTCACTCTTACGCTACTATTTATATTTTAGTCATTTACATTAACTTTTTTTATATTATACACAAATAAAAATGAAAAAGTCAATATTGAAGCAAAAAAAATTAATAAGGAGAAAATACAATGTTTAATGAATTTAAAAATGGAGAAAAAGTCATTGTATGCGGTCCTGGTGAAAACAATGGTAAGTTCTATAAAAATTTACCTGCGAAAATCATTGAGCGTGATCCTTATTACCATGATTATCATGTGAAATTTAAGGATGGCACAGATGATTGGCTTTTACCAGAGCATATAAGGAAACCATATTCAAGAAAAATGAAAAGGAGAAAATAAAATATGAAAGTTAATTATTTAAAGACACAAGGTTTTAGAAAATTCAACGGAATATTTGAGACAAATTTATATGACATTACTAATATAACTGGAAAAAATAGGTCAGGTAAAAGTAACATTTTATATGCAATAGTAAATATAATGCTTGGAACAAACTTATCTGGAGATGAAAAAGCTTGTCTTATTAATAAACACAGTGATTCATCTTATGGAGAGTTACAATTTACTGATAATAATGGAATGAAACACACTATAATTCGTGGCAAAAATAAATATTCAAGTAAAGGTAATTTTCTTGCATTAGATGGAAAACCTATTACACAAGCAGAGTTAATAAGTTTTTATAGAGATAAAAAATTGTTTTTATCAATTTTAAATCCTTTATATTTTCTAAATAAGAAACCAGCAGAGCAAAAAGAAATGGTAGATAAATACCTATCAGACATAAAACCAAAAGAAATCTTTGATAAATTAGATAAAACCACACAAAATACATTACTTAATAAATATTACAAAAATGAAAAGATACCTTATAGTGAGCTTACACCAAAAGAGCAAGAGGAATTTGTCAATTTCAATATGTTTAATATATGTATGGATATAGCATATAACAATTTAAGTAAAAAAGAGCAATCTCTTTTAGAAGGTGTACCAACTGATATACCTTCTTATATTTCGGAATTACATGCAGATATTAAAAGAGCTGAATCGCTTATTTCTTCATTAGAAGGCAAAATTGAATATGCAGAAAATATTGCAAATGAAAAATTACCAGAATATAAAATATTTGAAAAAGATGAAGAACTTTCACTTGCACAACAGGAACTTGCTTACTTAAATACTAATGAAAAATTAGTTGATAAGGAAAATCAAAAGAAAGTTGTTGAAAGGTTAGAGCAAGAGATATTATCCAAAGAAACAGAATTTAATGAATTAGAACAATCAATGAAATCTGGAAAGCAAAAATATTTAAGCATTAAAAATGGAACTAATTGTACTTGCCCTACTTGTAACCAATTAATACAAAATGAAAGCGAAGCTACTACAATTCAAAATATGTATAATGATTTAGTTAGCAAGTTTGACAAAAGAAATCTACTAGAAACTCAAATAAAAGATTTAAAATCTAAACACGCAATAGAAAGATGTAAATATCATGCACTAGAAGGAAATCCAACAGTTGAAAAGCAAAAAAGAATTGCAGTTGTTGAGGAAAGTATAAAAGCACTAGAACAAGAAAAACAAGAGATTCAAAAATTTAATAATGAAATTGCAATTAAGGAAAAAAACATAAATGGAGCAAAACTTGATATTGAAAAATTTAATAGTGATAAACAACAGAAAATTAAATTTATTGATAGTTTGAACAATACAAAGAAAGTAGCTCAAAAGCTATATATTGGCTATATTGAAGAAAAGATGAAACTTGCGAAGGAATATTTAAAAGATGTTGATATAAAATTTTATTCCGTTCTAAAAACCACAGGAGAAATCAAAGAAGATTTTATCATTACATATAAAAATAATCCATTGTCAGATTTATCAAGATCAGAAACTATTGCAACGGCTTTAGAATTTGCAAATATGTTTAACAAAATAAGTCGAGCAAACTTTCCTATATTCATAGATGATTATGAGAGTTGTGCAGACTATGACTTTATTAGTGAGTATTCAAAAGATACACAAGTTATCATATCAAGAGTAGAAAAAGGCAATTTGCTTAAAATTGCTGATGCAAATAGCGATAATATGACAATTATAAAACCAATAATAAAAGGCTTTAAAACAATAAATACATTACACAAAAACAATACAAAAATCGCAGCTGAATTACCACAGGCTGCATAATGGAAAAAGGCAGATAAACTCTGTCTTTTCTTATAATTTTTAAAAAAAGGAAGGAAAATACATATGAAAATCAAAAGTTTATTAGTTATGCCAGGAAAGGAAGTACAAACTGTCAAAATTCCTGCAAGTATCAAATATATAAAAGCTTTTATAGGAGAAGAACTATACAAAGTAAAATTAAATGAAAACACAATGCTTATAGCAAATAAAAATGCTACAATAGATGAATTTAACAGAATTTTAGGAGGAAATATCTTACTTGGAACATTCTTAATTGTTTCTATAAAAAATAATCGTAGAGTTTCAATGAAGAAAAAAGACATTAGAAAATTTACTAATATGTTTAAGTTAAGAAAACATCAGAAAAAAGTAGAACATTACAAAGAGGAATACTTGGAAGAATATTATTCAAATCAAAGAATTATGAAACAAAAAAATGCTGAAAGGAATAGAAAAGAAATCTTTAAAATAGCAGCATAAAAGAAGAAAGGATGATTTTAAGTGAATAAATTTTTAGTAATGGTTATTTTAAAACCAGATATAAAGGAATCAAGAATTAACTATGTTCAAAGTGGAATTATAAATCTATTTGAGCAAAATACAAAGGTTAAACAAGTATGGTATTTAGGCAAAAAGAAACTAGACTTTAAGAACAAAAAATATACTGAAGGTATCTATATAAAATTAGATATTGTAGGTCGTTCAAAAAAGGTGGAACAAATTAGATCAGAACTTCGTAGAAATCAAGACATTCTATCTTCTATCATTATGAATAATGATAGTGAGAAAACATCTAAATTACCATCTTTAAAATTACGAAAATTACCTTTTTACAATAATATACCAGTACACAATATTTCAGTAAATGACAATGGCAAGAAAATATATATGCTTATAAATAAAAATATCAAATTACCTTTTAATGAGGCTGATATTATTGCAATTAGCGAAAATGAAAACAGAATATTAGAAACAGCAAACAAAAAACTATATGAGTATATTTATATGAAAGGCTATCGTACTTTAAAACCTTTTAAAATCATAAAAGAAGTAGAAAAAGAACTAAAGGCTTATAGGAAAGTTCAATTTGTACTAGATGGCAATTCTAATGTAGGACAAGAACTAATAATACAGGAAAGATATTTAATTTAAGAAAGGATGAAAACTATGAACAAATACGAAACAGTTATTTTAATAAATGATACACTTACGAAAGATGCAAGGAATGCAGTAATTAGTAAAATAGAAAACTTTATTGATTCTAATGGTAAGATTACAAAAAAAGATGATATAGGCTCTAAAAAAACAGCTTATGAAATAAGAAAACAAAAAAGTGCTTATTACTATTTAATAGAATTTCAAGCTAATCCAGAGACCATTTATGAATTGAAAAGGATATATCGTATAACAGATGAAATAATAAAATTCATTGTTATTAAACTAGGCGATTAGAAAGGAAGGTAAAATATTATGAATAAATCAATATTATTAGGAAGGCTTACAAAAGCTCCAGAAATTAGATTTTCACAAAAGAACAATATTAAAGTTGCAAATTTCACACTAGCAGTAAATAGAAAATATGTTGCTCCAGGAGAAGAACGACAAGCAGACTTTATAAATATAGTAGCATATTCAAAACTTGCAGAATTTGTCGAAAAATATCTAAAACAAGGCTTACAAATATGTATATGCGGTAGAATTCAAACTCGTACATATGATGACAATAATGGAATAAAGCGTTATGTTACAGAAATTATTGCTGAAGATATAGATTTTGCAGATAGTTTCAAAAAGCAAGGACCAGATGAAAGTATTTTAAATAGTAGTACTCCAGCAAATACTAATAATACACAAACAGAAAATAGTGAGAACTCTGATGACTTTGTTTTAGCTTCAGATGATCTCCCATTTTAAACAAAGAAAGGAATAAAAAAAATGGATAATATAAAATATAAAAAATATACAAAAAATGAATTATTAAAAATTTTAAAAGATGATGGAATTTTATTTGTAAAAACTAGTTTAGGAGATCGATACATAATAAAAAAGAATGATTTAGCAGACTTTATTATTCTTGAAGCTCAAAGAACAGGACATACTGCTGAAATGTCATTTTTCATGCCAGGTATTGGTG
>CATNCV010000090.1 GCA_950096965.1 uncultured Clostridiaceae bacterium
ATGACCAGGTGTTCGACGAGTTCGACAAAGAGGTGGGATTCAGCTATCTGCGCGCCATGCACCTGAACGATTCGAAGAAAGCACTCGGCACTCGCGTAGACCGCCACGACAGCATCGGCTTGGGATTATATTCATCTTCTACCTCATAAAAGTTTAACTTTTTATTCATTAAACCTCCTTTTCGTCCTCCATGTAATAGGTATTCCTCGCCTCAATAGACTGCTGGGAGTGCATTACAAAAATGAAATATATTACTTCCTTACGCCCTACTCTATAACTTAAAATAGAATACTTTCCTAGAATATAAAATAAGAGCTAACTTTACTTTGTTAGCCCCTATCTTATCTTTTAAAACTCTGCACTTTTGGTAACAGTACACCGCTTTTAATAACTTGTTTCATTATTTTTATTATACATATTCCCAAAAATTATATCAATTTTTTTGTGACTTTCCTTTGGAAATTTTTGTATTTTATTTTATTACTTGTTTCATACATCCAAATACTAAACCAACCCATGTATTTGAGTTTGGACAGAAACGTTTTTGTACTCCTGATAGTGTTTTTCCAGAGTAACAAGATCCTCCTTTAGTTAAATATCTATTGTGTAATAATTTTGCTGCCGCTTCTAATCCTTCTGCTTCAGATGAATATCTTATTAATTTTCCTTTTGACATCATACTTATATAATTGTTTGCTTTTCTATGGCTTGAAGCTATGTTCCATCCTGATTCTGCTGCTATTAGTCCACAGAAGAATATTTCATTTATTTCATATTTTTCACATAGTTCATATATTGTATTACTATTTCTTTCGAAAAATCCTGATTTATCCACTTTTAAGTTTGCCATTAATTTATTAAAGTCTTCTTTTGATATTCCACATCTTACGCTTAAGTCCATATTTGTTGATATTGTAATTTCTTCTATCTTTTTATATTTCTTTACTGCTTGTGGTATCTTGCTTTCTTTTTCTGTTCTGTTAACCTCTGACCTTGATGTTACTTTTTGTAATCTATTTAGTTCTGAACTTGGTAGTAACTCTTCATTTTTATTTTCTTCTATATTTGATGTTACTTTTTCTGTTCTTTCATAGCTTTTGGCTACTTTTATGTTTTCTTCTATTTCTTCTTGTATATTAATTTTAGCAATTTGTGTTTCAATTCCTCTCATATTAAATAATTGTACGCTTGTGCTTAATATTACTAGTATTGTTAATACTGCTATTACCTGATTAATTTTCAGGGCACTATTACTATTATTTTCCATTTTTCAACATCCTTCCTGACACTTGTTTTTCACGCGCCACTAATTTATTATAGCATATTATACTAAAAAAGTCAAATTTTGACACTAATCACTAATCACTAATCACTAATCACTAATCACTTTTAGATTTATCAATCAACTAGCTATAGAACAAAAGTGGCTTCGCCACGCTACGTGTTAAATTGTTCGCTTCTAAGGAAGTAATATATTTTATTTTTTCCATTTCGCCCTCCATGCTTACGGGTATTCCCCCGCCTCAATGGGCTGTCGGGACTTCATTACAAAAATAAAATATATTACTTCCTTAGGCGCTACTCTATAACTTAAAATAGAGTACTTTCCTAGAATATAAAATAATTAAGGATGCTTACCTATCACTTTAGGTAAACATCCTTCTGGCTTAAATAAAACCTGCTTTTTTTAATGCACTATACATTGGTGTAGTTAAAGGTTTACTCCTTTCATCCTTTCTTCGCTCTTTCTTTATTCGTTTAGTGCAATCTTCTGGACTTTCTAATGCACAACAACCAAAAAATTTTGGATCCCTCCAGCCATTACATTCCCGAGTTGAACTACTTAGTTTCTTTCCTGCTCTTTCGCAAGGAATGTTGCATTCGTGACAAATTGTATTGACTGTCATAAAAAGTTCCTCCTTAAAAAAATGTTTTTATATAAATATATTATATCATATTAATCTCAAAATTCAAGTCGTTTTATGTAATCTTTTATATTTCTATCCTATTATCGAATTTATTTTCTATTAAACTTTTTAGTTTGCTATTTTTTTGTAATTCCAGTTTTGGATCTTCTTCTTCTATTTTTATAGCTAAGCTTTGTACCACTTTTAACACTTTCATATCTTCGAATAAGTTTGCTATTTTGAACTCTGGTATTCCGTGTTGCTTGGTTCCAAAAAACTCTCCGCTTCCTCGTAGTTCTAAGTCTTTTTCAGCAATTACAAAGCCATCATTTGTATCTACCATTGTTTTCATTCTTTTTCTTATTACTTCTGATGAACCTTGATATTTTAGTATACAGTAAGACTTATACTCTCCACGTCCTACTCTTCCCCTTAATTGGTGAAGTTGAGCTAGTCCAAACCTTTCAGCATTTTCTATTACCATTATACTGGCATTTGGAACATTTACACCTACTTCTATTACTGTTGTTGATATTAGTATATCTATTTTTCCTTCTTTGAAATTTTGCATTATTTCATCTTTTTCTATTGGTCTCATTTTCCCATGTAAATATTCTACTTTACATTCTTGGAAAATCTCTGTTTTATATTTTTCAGCAAGTTCTAATACTGATTTTGCATTTATTTCTTCACTTTCTTCTACTAATGGGCATACTATATAGGCTTGCCTTCCTTCTTCTATTTGTTTTTTTATAAAGTTATTTACTCTTTGCTCCATTGTTTTTGTTACTGCAAATGTATCTATTTTTTTCCTGTTTGGTGGAAGTTCATCTATTATAGATATATCTAGGTCTCCATATAATATTAGCGCTAGAGTTCTTGGTATAGGGGTTGCTGTCATTACTAGTACATCTGCATTTTCTCCTTTTGAGGCTATAGTGCTTCTTTGCCTTACTCCAAACCTGTGTTGCTCATCTGTTACTACTAGTCCTAATTTTTTGAAAACTACATTTTCTTCTAATAATGCATGTGTTCCTATTAGAATATCTATTTCACCATTTTCTAACCTTTTTAGTATTTCTTCTTTTTTCTTTTTTGTAACACTTCCTATTAATAATTCACTTTTTATTCCATATTTTGAAAGTATTTGATTAAAACTTTCTAAGTGTTGGCTTGCAAGTATTGCAGTAGGAGCCATTATTGCTACTTGAAAACCGCATTTTACTGCTTTATATGCTGATATCATTGCTATTACTGTTTTTCCGTGAACCTACATCTCCTTGCAAAAGCCTATTCATTGGCTTTTCTTTTTCCATATCTGCATCTATTTCTTCTAATACTTTTAGTTGTGCTTTTGTTAGTTTAAATGGTAAATCATTTATTATATCAGACATCTTTATTTCTTTGCTATATGCAATTCCTTTTTCTTCTTTTGTATATTGGTTTTTTAAGCTTATTAATGCCATTTGCATAGATAGTAATTCTTCAAATACTAACCTTTTTCTTGCATTTTCAAATTCTTCAAAGTTTTGTGGGAAGTGTATTTGATTTGTGGCTGTGTTAATGTCATATAATTTGTATTCTTTTAGTAAATATTCTGGCAAAGTTTCTTCTAATCCACCTTCATTTTTAATAGAATTTAACCCATTTTCTATTACTGACCTTATTGTATTTTGTGAAAGTTTATATGTTAATGGATAAATGGGTATTATTTTACCTGTGTTTTTGTTTGTTTCTTCTTCATCAAAAACAGGTGAATTCATTTCTATTTTTCCAAATTTATTTGATACTTTTCCATAAAATTTGTATTTTTTCCCCAATGTGAATTTATTTTTCAAATAAGATTGGTTAAACCATGTAATTAAGCATGCTGCTGTATCATCTCTTACAATTAGCTTATATATTGTCATATTTTTTCTTATTTTTTGTTCACTCATTCTTGATACAACAAGTCCCTCTATTAAACATTCTTCTCCATTATATACTTCTGCAATTTTTTTAGGCTTTCCTCTGTCTTCGTATTCTCTTGGATAATATGTAATTAGGTCTTCTAGGGTATGTATTCCTAATTTATTTAAAAGTTCTGCTCTATTAGGACCTACACCTTTTATATATTGAACTTCTTTTTGTAAATTTTGCATATTTTCTCCTTAATTTTACTATGATTGCATTTTAACATATATATATTTTTTTTTCAATACGCACGTTAGGGACGGTCCTTTTCGTTCCGAATTCGGAACGAAAAGGACCGTCCCTAACGTGCGCTTTATTTACTCTTCATTTTCTGTCTCATCATATTCAAATTCATATTTTTGCATTTTTGCTTTTCTGGGTTGCACTTTTGTAGTGTTTGGTATTATTATTGTGCTTTGCTCTGGTTCTATATATGGTGTTCTTAGTTCTATTTCTTCACTAGATCGGTTTTGTTTTCTTTCTTCTTTTTCTTCTCTTCTTTCTCTTTCTTTTTGTTTTTCTTCTTTTTTGTTGTTCATTTGTTTATTTAGTATATTGTTTGTTTTTTCTATTAGGTCTGGTACATAGTCTAATAGCCTATCTATTGCACTACTATGGTTTATTGGTAATAGCTTTACATTGTTTCCTTGTATTACTAAAAATGCTACTGGGGTTAGGCTTACTCCTGCTCCGCTTCCTCCTCCAAATGGTAATTTGTAGCTAATTTGCTCATCTTTTTCTTTCTTATTATATTCATTTATTGTTTCTGTACTAAATTCACTTCCTCCTGCTGCAAAGCCAAATCCTACTTTTGATATTGGTATTATAATTATATTGTTTGAGGTTTCTATTGGCTCTCCTATTATTGTGTTTACATCTACCATATCTTTAATTGAATTCATGGCTGTTAACATTAGTCCTTCTATTGGATGTTCATTCATGTTTTTTCACTGCTCCTTTCGATATATTATTTTTATTATGTATCAGTTTTTAGCTGTGTATACATTTTTTAGGAAGTATAATGAGTATATTTTCCCTTGCTTTAATTTGCACATGCATATATTGTTTTTTCTACTTGATTTTTTTCTTCTTTTAATAGTTTATATATTAATATCATGATGTTGATGATTTTTATATTAATTACACTATTTAAATGTAAACTTATTGTATCAGTGTAATTATATACTGGTGATATTTGATATTTGCATTGTTTTAAATTTGATGCTTTTACTATATGTGGTAGTATTATTCCTATGGTGCTACTAATTATTGCTACTGCGTATGATGTTAGCAGTGCATCTTGAATACCTAATTCTAAGTTTAAATTTAAAGTTTCTATATTTATTTTTAGTTTTAATATTTTTATTAGCAATGATTTATTTATTGGTATCTTTTTTGTTATTTTGCTTAAGTTTATTTTTTCTAGTTGCTTGCTTGAATATATTTTTTTCATTTTTTTATTGTTTAGTTTTATTGAAAGTATTTTTATTTTGTTTAAAAAGTATATTTGTATTGATATTTTATATTTTCCGCTTTTCTTTTATTGTTTTTCCTAGTTTTAAATTTTCTATTTTTATTTTTATGGTTGATGTTATTAGTATTAGAAATAGTATTGAGGTTGCTATTAATAGAATTAAAAAAATAAAAACTAATATCATAATAACCTCCTTTTTTTGGTTATTTTTTATTAGTTTTTCCATTTTTTTCTTTTTTATACAATTACAGGCAAGAGATAAGTTCTCTTGCCTGTAAGATTTTTGGCTATCAATAGTCAGCATGTCCTTGCATACGTCTTAACATTGCTTCCTGCTCATGCATTGCCTCGAGCATTTCAATTTGTTATAACTCTTCCATGTATATTTCAAGCCAGCGATGCTTACGTTCTTCTTCTTGCCTCTCTTCCTCCTTATATTCTTGATATAGTTGGCTGTAATAGTAAGCTTCTTCTTCCTGGCGGCACTCAAGTACTTCTTGTATTACCTTTTCTTTCTGTTCTGCTTCATACGCTCTTAACATATTTTGCTTTTCTGTTCTTCTTGATGCCATTTTTTCCTCCTTAATATTATCTTGGAGGATTATCCTCCAAGATTTTGAATGAATCTCTTTGGATTTCCAAATTGTTACTAGATTTATTTTAGCATATTTTACATAATATTGCAATGGTTTTTCTTCTTTTTTTGGCTTCCGCATTGGGGACGTTTCCTCTTGGAAAATTTTTCAAATTTCCCAAGGAGAGTGCTTTAAGTATTTTACTTCTTACTGCATTTCCTATTTCCTACTTGCTTTTCTTGTTTTTAATTAATCGGCACCCGTTTAGGAAACGTCCCCAATGCTACTTTTCTGCCTTATTTTTGCTTACGAATTGTCTCCAACGCTATCCTCAGTGCTACTATCCAACTCTTCTTGCTTTTTCTACTACTATGTCGCCGAATAGCTCTTCTTGAGTGGTTGTTACTTTACTTCTTCTTGATAATTCTAAAAGTCCAGTAAACGCTGTTACTACTTCTTGTTTGTTGCTTTCTGATACTTTGTATAGTTTGTTGAATATGAATTTTGGTTTTCTTAGTAATTCTCTAAACATTTCTTTTACTTTACTTCCTACTGTGTATGTGTCTGTTATTGCTATTTTTTCTATGTTTTTAGCGTTTTTGTTTAGTCTGCTACTGCTTTTTTCTATGACTAGTGCATACATTTCTGAAATTATTTCTTTTTGATAGTTTTTTTCCAGTTTTTGTTTTGGTAGTTCTATTTCTTGCTGTAATCTGTAACTTCTTTTGGAGAATATTTCATAATTTTCTTTTAACTTTTTTGATATTTCTTTGTATTTTTTGTATTCTATAATTCTTTGAAGTAATTCTTCTTCTGTTAGTTCTTTTTCATCTTCTACTTCTGTTGGAAGTAAACTTTTTGATTTTAAGTATACAAGTGTTGATGCCATTATTAAAAATTCACTTGTTATTTCTAAATTCATTTCTTCCATTTGGTTTATGTAATTTATATATTGGTCTGTTATTTCGTTTAGGTTTATGTCATATATATTCATTTTGTTTTTATCTATTAAATGACATAATAGATCAAGTGGTCCTTCAAAATTTTCTAACTTTAAATTGTATTTCTTTGTTTGCAATGTTAATACATTTTGCATTATTTTACCTTCCTATTCTTCTATTTTTGATATTGCTTCTTTTATATTTTCTTCTTTATAGCCTTTTTTCATTAAGTATAACCTTATATCATTTTCATCCATATTTACTGCTCTTTTTATTGTTATATTTTCAGCAGATTTTCTTTCGTACTCTTCTAGCTCTTCTATATTTTCTGAAATATAATCTTCTATTAAACTATTTTGTATTCCTTTTGATGAAAGTTTATATTTTAGTTCTTTTATTGATAAATTTTTAAGTGCCATATATTCATGTACTGCTTTTTTTATATACATTTCATCTCCTATGTATCCATTTTGTTCTAGCTCTTGTATAATGTCTTCTAGCATTTCTTCTTTTATT
>CATNCV010000091.1 GCA_950096965.1 uncultured Clostridiaceae bacterium
GTATTTTTGGGTTTCCGCATTGGGGACAGTCCCTCTTGGGACATCTTCGATTACCCAAGGGGGTGCTTTTTGTTTTTTACTTCTTGCTTTTTTCTACTCTTTGTACTTTCTTTGCTTGGCTTCCGATTGGGTACATTGATTATTTTTTTGTGCATTATTTTTGTTTCTTATTATTTTTTTATTTTTCTTCTTGTTTTGGTTGCCCAATCTAGTCTTTCTGCACCCATTCAGGGACAGTCCCCAATGCTACTTTTGTGCCTTGTTTCTGATTACGAATTGTCCCCAATGCTACTTTTATTGTGCATTTTTATGAGTTGTGATAGGGTGTTTTTTAGGTCTTTTCTTTCTACTATTTTGTCGATGAAGCCATGTTCTAATAGGAATTCTGCGGTTTGGAAGCCTTGAGGTAGTTCTTCTCCTATTGTTTGTTTTATTACTCTTTGACCGGCAAATCCTATCATTGCTCCTGGCTCTGCTAATATTATATCTCCTAAACTTGCAAATGAGGCTGTAACTCCTCCATAGGTTGGGTCTGTTAGTACTGATATGTATAGCAGGCCTGCTTTGTCTAGCTTTGTTAGTGCTGATGTTACTTTTGCCATTTGCATTAGTGATATTATTCCTTCTTGCATTCTTGCCCCTCCTGATACTGAAAATATTATGAGTGGTAATTTTTCTTTTATTGCTTGTTCTATACTATATGTTAATTTTTCGCCTACTACTGCTCCCATACTTCCCATTAGAAAGCCACTGTCCATTATGCATATTACTGATTTCTCTCCATTTATTTTTCCGTGTCCCACAGCTTACTGCTTCATTTAAACCTGTTTTTTCTCTTATGGTATTTAGTTTTTTTGGGTAGTCTTCTATATTTAATGGATTTGTTGTTTCTATATTTATATCAAATTTTTTGTATGTTCCTTCATCTACTATTAGTTCTAGCCTTCTATCTATATGCATTCTAAAGTAATGATTACAGTTTGGGCATATATTTAGGTTATTTCTTACTATTTCTTTATATAGTATTTCTTTGCAAAAGTCACATTTTACCCATTTTCCTACTGGAATATCAATGTTTGTTTTTTTGTTTATAACGTTTTTTGTTTCTCTTTTTTTTATTTTATCAACAATCATAGTCTATTCATCCTTTTTTAATATTTGTTTTTCTATAAATGATGTATCAAAACTTCCTCTTATGAAGTCTGGATTTCTTATTATTTCAAATAGGAAGTCTCTATTTGTTTCTATTCCATCTACTACTAGTTCTTCAAGTGCTCTTTTCATTTTACTTATTGCTTCGTTTCTACTTGTTCCATGTGTTATTATTTTTGCAATCATTGAGTCATAGTTTGGTGGTATTACATAGCCACTATATATTGCTGTGTCTACCCTTACGCCATTTCCTCCTGGAAGGTTTATTTCTCCTATTTTTCCTGGACTTGGCATAAAGTTTTTAGCTGGATTTTCGGCGTTTATTCTACATTCTATTACGTGCCCTCTAAATTCAATTTCTTTTTGCTTGTATTTTAGTTTTTCTCCTCCTGCTATTCTTATTTGTTCTTTTACTAGGTCTATTCCTGTCCTTTCTTCTGTTATTGGGTGTTCTACTTGTATTCTTGTATTCATTTCCATGAAGTAGAAGTCTTTGTTAATGTCTACTAAAAATTCTACTGTTCCAAGGCTTGTGTAGCCTGCTGCTTTTGCGGCTTTAATTGCGGCTTGCCCCATTTTGTTTCTTAGTTTTTCATCTACTATACTTGATGGTGTTTCTTCTATTATTTTTTGATGATTTCTTTGTATTGTACAGTCTCTTTCTCCTAAATGTACAACATTTCCATATTCATCTGCCATTATTTGAATTTCTACGTGCCTTGGGTTTCTTATGTATTTTTCTATGTATATTTCGTCATCATTAAAAGAGTTTTTTGCTTCTTGTTTTACTATGTTGTAACTTATTTCCATTTCTTTTTCATTAGTTACAACTCTAATACCTTTTCCGCCTCCACCTGCTGATGCTTTTAACATAACTGGGTAGCCTATTTTTTCGGCAATTTTTAGCGCTTCTTTTAAGCCTGTAATGCTTCCTTCTGAACCTGGTATTACTGGAACATCTTCTCTTTTCATTAGTTCTTTACTGTTTGATTTATTTCCTAATAAGTTTATGACCCTAGATGTTGGACCAATAAACTTTATATTTGATTCTTCACAGATTTTTGCAAAGTTTGCATTTTCTGATAAGAAACCAAAGCCTGGGTGGATACTGTCTGCTTTTGTTATTCTTGCTGCTTCTATTATGTTTTTTATGTTTAAGTAACTTTGCTTTGGGTTTGCTGGTCCTATGCATATTGCTTCATCTGCTAGCTTTGTATGTAGAGCATTTTTGTCTATTTCGGAATATACTGCTACTGTTTTTATATTCATTTCTTTACATGCTCTTATTATGCGAACCGCAATTTCTCCACGATTTGCAATTAGAATTTTGTTCAATTTTTTTCACTCTCCTTTTTAGCCTATAACAGCAAAGGTAAATTCTCCTTTGGCTGCTAGTTTTCCATCTACTGTTGCTATTCCTTCTCCTATTCCTATTGGACCTTTTCTTTTTATTATTTTTACTTCTAGTTTTAGGGTATCTCCTGGAACTACTTGTTTTTTGAATTTCATTTTATCTATTCCACCAAATAGTGCATTTTTTCCTTTATTTTCTTCCATTCCTAAAATGCTAACTGCTCCTGTTTGTGCCAAGCTTTCTGCTATTAATACTCCTGGCATTATTGGGTTTCCTGGGAAGTGACCTTTGAAATACCATTCTTCTTCTTTTACGTATTTATATGCTATACAGCTTTCCCCTGGTATGCATTCTTCCACTTCGTCTATCATTAGGAATGGTTCTCTTTGGGGAATTATTTGTTTTATTTGTTCTTTGTTTAACATTTTCTGTTTCCTTTCTTTAATGGAGGTTGGAAGTTAGAGGTTGGAAGTTGGAAATTTCCTATTTCAGCCTTTATCTCTACACTAGCGCGAAGTAAGTAATATATTTTATTTTTGTAATGAAGCCCCGACAGCCCGCAGATCGCGGGGGAATACCCCTTGTCTTGGAGAGCGAAATGGAGAAAATAAAATATATTACTTGCTGGGAGCGGACTTTAATAGTGTTACTGTAAATTGTATTAAATGCTCTCCATTATCTTTTTTATATTTTATTGTTTACTTTCTGTTAACTTTATGATATAATTTCATCAACTTTAATAGCTAAGTGCTATTTTAAACTTGTTTTGAGTTGTGTAATACAGCAGGAAGTAGCTTATTTATAACAGCAACTTTTCACTAATTCGGAGGTAATATTTTGTCATAATTTGTGATTGTGCGACTAGTTTTTACTGGTCGTACTTTTATTTTATTTTGAATAATGGTGTACCATATTCTACTGTTTCTCCGTCTTTTACTAATATTTCTACTATTTCTCCTGCATATTCTGATTCTATTTCATTCATTAGTTTCATTGCTTCTATTATGCATAGTGTTTCCCCTTTTTTTACGCTTTGACCTACTTCTACATATGGTTTTTCTGTTGGAGATGGTTTTAGGTAGAATGTTCCTACCATTGGTGATTTTACTATTTTATAGTTCTCGTCTGTTTCGGTTGTTGGTTGTGGCGCTATTGTTTGTTGTTTCTTTTCTAGTATTTCAGTTGGTTGTTCTTTTATTATTTCTTTAACAATTTGATTGTTCTTTTTTACACTTATTTTTATTCCATCTGGAAATTCTAGGTTTACTTCGTCTACTTTTGATTCGCCTATGTCGGTTATTAGTTTTTTTATTTCGTTGTAGTCCATTTTTGTTTTTTCCTTTCTTTTTGGTTTGTGGTTTGGGTTTCCGCGTTGGGGACAGTTCCTAATCTAGCCAGATTATTTTTGTTTGTTACTTGAGGTTCTTCTCTATCTTGTTTCCGATTACGAACCGTCCCCAATGCTACTTTTCTGCCTATTGTTCGTATTTTTTGAATATTATGGTGCTGTTGTGGCCTCCGAAGCCTAGGGAGTTTGACATTGCGGTTTTTATTTCTTGGTTTTGTGGTTCGTTTGGTACTATGTCTAGGTCGCATTCTTCGTCTTTTTCTTTGTGGTTTATTGTTGGGGGTATTAGGTTTTCTTGTATTGCTTTTATGCTTATTACTGCTTCTACTCCTCCAGCTGCTCCTAGTAAGTGGCCTACGTTTCCTTTGGTTGAGCTTACCTTTACGGTTTTACTTGCTTCTCCTAGTGCTTTTTTTATTGCTTTTGTTTCTATTGAGTCGTTTAGGTGTGTTGATGTTCCATGTGCGTTTATGTAGTCTATTTCTTCTGGTTTTAGTTTGGCGTCTTCCATTGCTCTTGTCATTGCTTTTGCTCCACCTTCTCCTTCTGGACATGGTGAGGTTATGTGGTATGCGTCTGTACTAGAGCCAAAGCCTACTAGTTCTGCATATATTTTGGCATTTCTTTTTTTGGCGTGTTCTAGTTCTTCTAATACTAATATTCCTGCGCCTTCTCCCATTACAAATCCATTTCTTTCTTTGTCAAATGGTATACTTGCTCTATTTTTGTCAGTTGCATTTGATAGTGCTTTCATATTTTCAAAGCCTGCTATTCCTACTTCACATATTGAGGCTTCTGCTCCTCCTGCTATTATTACGTCTTCTGTTCCTAATTTTATTGTTTTATATGCTTCCCCTATTGCTTGTGTTGATGAACTACATGCTGTTACTATTGCCATTGATTCTCCTTTAAATCCAAATTCTATTGCTATATTTCCTGCTGGCATATTTGCAATTGACATTGGTATGAACATTGGTGATACTCTGTTGTTTCCTTTTAGTGTGTTTATTTCACATTGGTCTTGTATTGTTTTTAGTCCTCCTATTCCTGAGCTTACATATGTTCCCACTCTTTCAAAGTCTGTATTTTCTGTATTTATTCCACTATCAGCAACTGCTTCTCTTGCTGCTATTATTGCAAATTGTGAAGATTTATCTAATCTTTTGGCTTGTTTTGGTTCAAAATAGCTTAGTGGATTATATTCTTTTACTTCTGCTGCTAATTTTGTTTTAAAATTAGTTGTGTCGAATAATGAAATATTGTCTATTCCACATTTTTTGTTTTTTATTCCGTCCCATGTTTCTTGGGCGTCTTTTCCTATTGGAGTTATTGCTCCAAGTCCTGTTATTACTACTCTTCTTTCCATTTGTTTTTCCTCCTGTTCTATTTTGTTTATTGGTTTTCGCTATTTAAAGCTGTTCATAATCTAGCTGGATTGACTTCTGTTTTCCGCATTGGGGACAGTTCCTAATCTAGCCAGATTATTTTTGTTTGTTACTTAAAGTGCTTCTCTATCTTGTTTCCGATTACGAACCGTCCCCAAAGCTACTCTTCTGCCTTGTTTCCGATTACGAAGCGTCCCCAAGGCTATTTTGTTTTTACATTAACATTCCACCATCTACATGAATAACTTGCCCCGTTATGTATGAGCTTTCTTCTGAGGCTAGAAATTTTACTAGGTTTGCTACGTCTTGTGCTTTTCCCATTCTTTTTAGTGGTATTGTTTTTGCTATTTCTTCTTTTATTTCTTCTTTTAGGACATCTGTCATTGCTGTTTCTATGAAGCCTGGTGCTATACTGTTTACTAGTATGTTTCTTGAACCTACTTCTTTTGCTAAGCTTTTTGTGAAGCCTATTATTCCTGCTTTTGAGGCTGCATAGTTTGCTTGACCTGCGTTTCCGCTTATTCCTACTACTGATGATATGTTTATAATTCTTCCAGTGCGGTTTTTCATCATGTATGGTATGATGTTTTTTGTCATGTTAAATGTTCCTACTAAGTTTATATTTATTACATCTTCAAAGTCTTCTTTTTTCATTCTCATTAGTAGTGTGTCTTTTGTGATTCCTGCATTGTTTACTAGTACATCTATTATTCCATATTCTTCTATTATTTCTTTTGCTATTTTTTCGCAGTCTTCATAGTTTGATACATCTCCTTGAAGGGTTAAACATTTTGCTCCTGTTTGTTCTATTTCTTGTTTTGTGTTTTTTAGGTCTTCGTTTTCTTTTCTGTAGTTTATGGCTATATCATAGCCTGCTTGTGCAAGTGTTATTGCTATTTGTTTGCCTATTCCTCGGGTTGCTCCTGTTATTAATGCGGTTTTTTTCATTTTTTGTTTTCCTTTCTTTTTTAATTCTTCTTTTGGGCTTCCGCAATGGGGACAGTTCCTAATCTAGCCAGATTATTTTTGTTTGTTCCTTAAGTTTCTTCTCTATCTTGTTTCCGATTACGAACCGTCCCCATTGCTACTGTTCTGGCTTGTTTCTGATTACGAACTTAACTCAAAGCTAGTCTCCAGAGCTACTTTTGCAGTGTTACTTCACTTATTGCTTTTTCTAAGCTTGCTGTGTCATTTATGTTTATTATGTTTATGTCGTTTGGTGGGTTCATTCTTTTTACAAATCCTGATAGTGCTTTTCCAGGGCCTATTTCTATGAATGTGTCTATTCCACTTTCTAGCATTGTTTGTAGTACTTTATCGAATCTTACTGGGCTTGTTATGTGTTTTGATAGTATGGCTTTGGTGTCGTCTGTTTCTTCATATTGTTTTCCATTTATATTTTTTATTACTTTTGTATTTGTTTTTGTATTTATTGTTACTTCGTCTAATTCTTTTTTTAGTGCTTCTGAACATTTTAATAGTTTTTCTGTGTGGAATGGTCCTGCTGTATTTAGTAACATTACTTTTTTTGCTCCCATTTCTTGTGCTATTTTTCCTGCTTCTTTTACTGCTGCTTCTTCTCCTGATATTGCAATTTGCCCTATTGTATTATAATTTGCAGGTACTACAAATCCACCTTGTACCTTACTACATACTTCTTCTACTTCTTTATTTTCTAACCCTATAATTGCAGCCATTTTCCAGTTTCCTTCTGGGGTTAATTTTTGCATTATTTCGCCTCTTTTTTGTACAAGCTTTACTCCTTCTTCAAATGATATTGCGTTTGCTTCTATTAGGGCTGTGTATTCTCCTAAGCTTAAGCCTGCTGACATTTGTGGTGTTATTCCATTTTTATGTAGTATTTCTAGTATTGCTAGACTTTGTGTTAGTATTGCTAGTTGTGTGTTTTGGGTTTCATTTAGTTTTTCTTCTGGTCCTTCAAATGATATTTGTTTTATATTAATTCCTGTTATTTTTGAAACTTCGTCATATA
>CATNCV010000092.1 GCA_950096965.1 uncultured Clostridiaceae bacterium
TCTCAAAACATATAAATTTCAAGAAATAGATTTAATTACTATCTTTCATATTTTCTATCTTTCTTCCTTTGTTTTTCCTTTGATTTTTCTTCCGTTTCTCTTATTTGTTCCTTCATACTAGGAACATTATCTGTAACTTCATCACACATTTTAATTTCCTTTTTTACTCTTTTTAGTTCAGTTGTAACTGCAATTATTTGCTTTGTAATCTCATTTTTGTCTGTTTCATTATCTACTTTGCCTCTTTTATAATATAATCTATTTCTAGCATTTAATATATCTTGCTTTTCTCTTAACTTCTTTGTTTTCAGTTCATCTACATT
Source organism: uncultured Clostridiaceae bacterium (assembly GCA_950096965.1). Lineage (GTDB taxonomy): Bacteria > Bacillota > Clostridia > TANB77 > CAG-508 > UMGS1663. The sequence goes on from CATNCV010000092.1 coordinate 324, forward strand.
ATCAATTGTTTCTAATTTATATTTACACAAAAATCTTATTTGTTCTGAATAATGATCCATTTTTTCAATAGCTTTTCTCATATTAGGCGTTAACTTATGCTGCACATTATTTCTTTTATGCACTCCCAATAAAAATCTATAGTAATAATATAAAGCAATTATTCCTTTAGGTTTATATGCTTTTCTAAAAATGCTTTTCCTTCCATATAACTTTAAAGTAGTTCTTTTATATGGAATTATTTTCTGTTTAGGAATAAAATCATTTGCTATTATTCTTTGCCTAATATTTTCTACAGAATATTCTTCTCCAAAAGCTCTTTCAACTCTGATATTTCTTTTATATGGCTCTCTCCTTATACATAATTTATTTGCTCTATAATAATAACTATATCCCATTGACGATAAATACTGATGGAATTCTTTTTGAGTATAAGAATGTTTTATTGCATAGTCTAAATCTTCTTTTGCAAATTTATAATAATCCGATTCTCTAATAGTTTTTTTATAAAAGTTTTCAAAATTAATTCCAGATTTGCATGTCTTTTCTTCTAGCACTCTTAATCCATATTCATCACATAAATCATCTGATGTTTTTCTTAATAAAGCTGTATTAGCTAAATCACTATAATATTTAAGTCCATCTTTAAATGAAACGGAATTTACTACAAAATGATTATGAATATGATCCGTATTTAAATGAGTTGATACTACAACCTGAAATCTATCTCCCCACATTTCTTCAGCAAGTCTAACTCCTATTTCATGAGCAATTTCTGGAGTAACTTCTCCTTCAGCAAAAGATTGATAACCATGAAAAGCAAGTATTCCATCTTCTTTTCCATATAATGTTTTCACAAGTTCCATTTGTTTAACTGCATCTTCTACTTTACAATTAATTCCTGTTGTAAAAAATTGTTTTTCAGTTTTATCTGGATTAGTAGCATACGAAAGTAAATCTCTTACACTAGAAAAATTATTAAATTGATTATAATATTTATTTTTAGTTTTATCTTTATCAGTAGCATAATCTACAACATGATCTATTCTACTTTCTACCTTCCATAAACTCGTTGTTGCCATTCTAAATTTCACCTCACTTTCAAATTAAAAGGGGATTGGGGAATTTTCCCCATATAGAATTTCGAGCTGACGAAATTCATTGCTTGCTAATACAATTATTCACTAATATATGTACCTAAATTGGTACTTATTTTCATTAAATATATTCTCTATTTTGAAAAATACTTGGACTTTTTTTGTTAAAATCCAAGTACTTTTCTAGTCATTTCTATTTACTTTTTTTATCTTTTATATTAAAATATATTTATAAATATTGGGTTAGTATTTTTAGTTTTGCGGACTTATACTAACTCTTTTCTTTTATCATTACCATAAATAGCAATCCCTTTACACATCTCATATAATCTTGATATTATTGAATCTACTATCTCATAATTCTTATTATTTGACAGTCTTTCTCTTAATTTATCTCGATTATAATTTGTAGTTATTATCACTGGTAAATTATTTTCATAACGATTATTTATAATTGTAAATAACTTTTCTAGTGTCCATTCACTTGGTTTTTCTTTACCTAAATCATCTATTATTAACATATTTACTTTGGAATATCTTTCAATAATATATCCTTCTTTTTCACCATCTGAACTATAACTATCTTTAATATCATTTAACAAATTAATTAATGTTCCAAATACAACGGGTATTTCATTTTTTATTAATTCATTAGCAATACTTGCTGCTAAATGTGTTTTACCAGTTCCAACTCCACCTGTTATAAATAAACTACCTTTTTCTATTTTTTTAATATAATTTTCTGCATATTCTTTTGCTTTATTAAGAGCTTTTTTATTTTCAAATGTAACTTTATAATTATTAAAACTATATGATTTTAATCTAATATTCATTTTACTATTATTATATAATTTATTAATTACATCGTTTTTTCTTTGTATTTCTGCTATCATTTCTTTTTGCTTTTTTTCATATTCAATCTTTTCCCAGTATATTTTAGCTTCTTCACAATCGCATCTTTCAGTTTGTCCTTCTATTGAGAATTGCCTACTATTTAATTGAAATAATAATTCTTTTTGTTCTAGCTTTTTACCACAAAATTTGCAATTTACTTTATTTAATGTTGTTGTTTGAATCATATTTCCTCCTTTCGCTCTTATTCTTCTTTTTTCAAATTAATTACTTTACTCTTTAAAACCACTTTCATTTTCTAAATTACTTATATCTCGTCTATTCTTATTTTTTTCTTCTCTATTCTTATCTTCAGTGTTATTTGATGTTACTATAACGTTACTATCTTTCTGTTTATCTCTATATTTTTGTTGTCTTCTTCTGTTTGATTCTCGGAGCTTTTCTAACTCATCAGCACTTTGGTACATATCCCAATTTTTTATACAAATTGTTTCTTTTTCAATAATAATCATATCAAGTTCGTATAAATCTTGTATAATCTTTTCCAATTTATTCAAAGTTTTGTGCATAACCTTTGCAAGATCATCTTTTGACATTGGAATATTTTCTCCAAGTAAGATAGCTCCATGTTGATTACTTTTTGCTGCTAATGTTAAAAGTTGAATCCATACTCTAAAATAAGTGTCCCCGTCTCTATTTCTGAGTAATTTCTTCATTTTCTCATTATCAAAAATGTCTGTGTAAACTTTTAACCACTGGACTTGTACCATCTTCTTACCTCCTTCCTATTGTACTGATGCTTCTTCTTTTTGTGTTAGATATTCATCTAATACTTTCACTCTGAATAGATACTTTCCACCGACTTTAGAACAAGGAATCTGTTTTCTTTTTGCTAATTGATTAATGAGCCAATAGGATATTCCTAAATAGTCAGCTGCTTCTTTCATTGTTAGTGTTGTTCTTTGAATTTTTAGTAATTCCACAATCTTCACCTCCTTTTTTATTTATTCTATTGACTTTTAATTTGTAATGTAGTATATTGTTATTAACAACTGTATAGTATGATAATAATTGCTAACTTTCAAAATATCAATACTTTATAAACAATTTTGATATCACTTTAAAAATCAACTATACGAATTAAAATTGTTAACGAGGTGAAAACATTGATATATCCATTTTTCTTACTTGACTTTACAGATAAAGAAGAAAATTTAATGACCAATTATTTTAAAATAGAATCATTTACATATAAACCAAATCATTTATCTAATTTTCAATCTGTACTAACTAGCGATAAGTTTAAAACAAAAAAGGAATATTATTCTTATCTATCTCAAAACAATATACATGATATTGAAAATCGTTATGTACAAGATACACATGTAATAGCAAATCCAATCGGTACTTTTCTATTTGATTTTTTAAATAGTGATTCTATAGATAATATATTCTTAAAAAAATTGTTATTTAGATATGGAATAGCAGCTTTAAATGATCCTGCAGGCAAAGACTTTAACGATGATTTTAATTTATTTTATGATGATCCTCGTGCTAATGAACATGATGATAGTATTGACATTGACTATTTTGAAACAAGAATAAATACTGGTATTAAAGAAATTATAGACTCTTATATTAATTTGCACAAAACATTAAGAGAAATAATCAATTTTTCTTATAATATTAATGAAGAAAAATATTTAAATGGATTAACTCCTTCTCAAAGATATTATATATTTATCCATTCATACCATTTAGATGAATATATGGGATTGTTTAAGTATTTAACTGATTTAAGTTTTAATCAGGATTTTAACTTTTTAGAGTATGATAAATCAATAAAAAAATTTAATTTTGATTCTCCAGAAGCTCTTGCTAAATATATAAAAAATGAATGTAAGAAAAATCATAACTTTCACATTAAGAATTACTTATATTCTTTTAATTCTCTTATGAGTGTATATTATTTTTGTGTTTTATATTTTATAGAAAACAATATACCTATAAAAATATGTAAAAATTGTGGAAAATATTTTATTCCAGAAAATAGAATTTCATCTATTTACTGTAATAGGATTTATAAAGATAAGAAAACTTGTAAAGAAATTGGTGCAAACAATGCTTATAATGAAAAACTAAAAAAAGATGAAGTTAACTCATTATATAGAAAAATATTATCTGCTAAAAAGATGACAGCAAACAGAAATCCTGATATACCTCTATATTTAGAAAAATATGAAAAGTGGAAATTAGAGGCTAATCAATATAAAAAAGATATAAAATCTGGTATAAAAACACAAGAACAATTTAAGGAATGGCTTGAAGATACCAGAAAAATATAAATAATAATACATATCCTCTCCCACCCATAGGTATGCCGAAAGGAGGTGAAAAAGGCAATGGTTGGGAGTATTGAAAAAAGAGGTGAAAATACTTACAGGTTAATAGTGTCAACTGGTATTTAGATGGTTCTCGAGCTAAAAGAACAAAAACAATTCATGGTTCTCGCAAAGATGCAGAGATAGCATTAGCTGAATTTGTAACTGAATCAAATCATGGACTTATTCCAGAAGGAAAACCTATAACATTTGAAGAATTCTTTCATGTATGGCAAATAAATTATGGTGAAAAAGAGTTAGCACCTTCAACATATAAAAGATATGTAAGAATGCTAGAAACTCGAATTCTACCATATTTAGGTTCTTTTACTTTAGAAAAAATCAAACCAACAGATCTTATGAAATTATATGATATGCTAGAACAAGATACACAAATAAGAAGACTTGCTAAAAATAATGGAGAAAGAACTTTAAAACCATTATCTAAGAAAACTATTCTAGAACATCATAGATTAATAAGTTCTATGCTACACAAAGCTGTATATTGGCAACTAACACCATTTAATCCTGCTGATAGAGTTCAACCACCAAGAGCTTCTAGAGCAAAACGTAAATTCTATGATGATGAACAATGTAAAGTTCTTTTAAATAACTTAAATACACTTCAAGAAAATGAATTTAAATATAAAGTTGCAATCATTTTGGATGTTTTTACAGGAGCAAGACTTGGAGAATTAATGGGACTTGAATGGAATGATATTGATTTCAAGAATAAAGAAATTGCCATAAATAAAGCAAGTCAATATCTTCCTGAAAAAGGTATCTATACAAAGGAACCCAAAAACTCAAGTTCATATAGAAATGTTTCTATACCTGATTCAGTAGTTGAAATGTTAGAAGAGTATAAATTATGGTATGACAATCAAAAAGAGCTTTGTGGTGAATTCTGGCACGATTCTGATAGGTTATTTGTTCAAGATAACGGAAATCCTATGCACCCAGATACAGTAAGTAAATGGTTTAGAAAATTTATTAAAAGAATTGGACTACCTGTAATTAATTTTCATGGTATCAGACATACAAATGCTACTCTTCTTATTTCACAAAATGTAGATGTAGCAGTTGTAGCAGCAAGATTAGGACATGCTCAAATAAGTACAACATTCAATTTCTATGTCCATCCCCTAGCTTCTCATAATAGAAGTGCAGGTATAGTCTTGCAAAATTTATTAGTTGATAAAAGCTAATTACTCTTTTTCAATATAATTACAAAAATTGCTTTTTTTAAAACCACAAGTTGTATTTTAGTCTATTTTAAAGGGTTTTGACAGCCTGTGTCCCCAAGCTGTCCCCATTTAGGACAAAATTACAACAATATCAAAAAAATAAGAGTCCACAATCTCTTGCGACTCTAAACATTTCGTTGGTTGCGGGGGTAAGACTCGAACTTACGACCTTCGGGTTATGAGCCCGACGAGCTGCCAACTGCTCCACCCCGCGATATATTGAATTGTTCTTTCTTTTTTGTATGCTTTATTAGTATAACCTCAAATGCTTCGTTTGTCAACCCTTTATGTGATTTTTTTCGTTTTTTTGCTTTACTTTCTTATATATTATATGAAAAATAAGGAAATTTATACCACATTTACCTATTTTTATTAAATAAATGTGGTATTTACTTTACTTATTTATCATTAATCCCATTCCACAGTATTCACATGCCTTTGCTTGTGTGTCATCTATGTGATTTATTCCTCCACAACATTCACATTTTACTATACGTTCATGTTTTTTCTTTTCTACTTCTTCTTCAATTTTCTTTTTATATATTATTTTTTTGTTTTTATATTCTATTTCTTTGTTGCAAAAACCTAGTGATACAGCTTTTGATATGTACTCTGTCGCTCTCTCCTCAGTTATTTGTAATTTTCTTGCTATTTCTTCTATGCTTTCTACTTCTTGAAAATTTATTAAATTTGCTACCTTTTCATATACTCTGCCTACTTTTATATTTTTCATTCCAAAATATATAAAAGCTACTCCTATTATTAATAAGATTGATACCATTACAATAGTTAATACTACTTCACCTGTTGGCTCATCTATTTCCGCTGCTGTTCCTATTAATGCAAAAAATACCGAGCATACACCTATTACTATTTTTATTGTTCCACTAAATTTGAATCTATTTTTTGAACTATCTCTTAATTTTAAATATAATAATATTAATCCTGCTGGCCAAAAAATTATTAATGCTAATACAACTACTATCCAATATTGATATATCTTTTTGTCTAATTCCATATTTTCCTCCTACTATTATATTATCATACTTTCATTATATTTACAATCTAATTTATGTCTAAGCTTTGATTTTTTCTAAATATATTGATAATAGTTAACTTGTTGTTTTAATTGGTATACAAATTGATTTTTTTAATAGAATGTTATAGTTGTACATACTTCTTAATCTTACATTTTAAAAAACTAAACTTAAAAATTTATACCTTTTTGCGTTTTAATCTTTTCTAAACATATCAATAATATCTAGTCTAAAATTTATATAAT
>CATNCV010000093.1 GCA_950096965.1 uncultured Clostridiaceae bacterium
ATTTATTCATTTATATTACTTCCTAATTATATTTTATTTCTAATATTTTCAATTTGTTTTTCTTTTTAATTAAGTCTCATCTTTTGCTTTCTTAAATGCTTTATTCTTGAGTTTTATTTTTATAAATTGTACTTGCTTAATATATTTTTGTTTAGCTTTATAATGTTCTATAATTGTTCTTATCTGATCTTTCATCTAACTTTCTATCATATTGCTCATTTTTATAAAACCAATCTGTTTTTTTATCTTTTGGATTTGCTTTCCTACTTTTATCAAATAGTATATCAAATACTGCTACTATTGGTAATATTACTGCTATTAGTGAAAAGAATATATCTGTATATGCTTCCATGCTTAAAGTTGTTTGGTTATTTATTATATTAACTACATTTTCTATTAATCCTCTTCCAAAATACCACCCATATGCTCCTAAATATATTATTGCCCCTATTAGTTTTCTTTTAAATATGAATGGGACACAAGCTAATACTACAAATAATAGTATTATTTCTACATTATTATTTATTGGTTTTGTCACAAATTCTAGTCCCATACTTCCTGTAATCGCAACAATTACTCTAAATAACCAAAACATTAATATAAACATTACTATCAACCAACTACTTAAATTTTTCATTTGCTTTTCTCCTTTTTTATTTATTCTTATTATTTATATGACACATGTGATCTTTCCACATGAGTGGACACAAGTCCACGTGCCCCTACAATTTAAAATAACGTACGTTCCTAGTATACAAGAACGTGTTTTCGCCACGTGGGCGCTTAATACTCTCCCCCTGCAATTTTAATTATTCACTGAAATTTCTATTCATACCATTGCAACAAATATAGTTAAACATTAAAATTTTCTTATTACTAAAAAATAAAAGGAGGTTGGAATTTTCTTCCTCCCCCTACCTCTTATTATTCTTCTTCATCATCTATAAAGTTAAATTCATCTTTAAACTTTTCTTTGAACATTTCAAATACTGTATTTAATATTTCTTCATCGTCTACACTTACATAAGATTCTTCTTCTTCATTATCTGTATCTTCAATTTTTAATATTACTACTTCTCCTAAGTCTTCACTTTCCTCTTCTTCTACTGGTAGTAGTACTACATATTCTTCTCCTTCATATTCTATTACATCTAAGAATTCAAAAGGAATTTCTTCTCCATTTTCATCATTTAATATTACTATGTTGTTTAGTTCCTCATTTTCTAACATATTGTTTTCATTTTCATCCATTTTTTATTTCTCCTTTCGTTTTGCCTTTTTAGGCTTATATATAATAATTGTATTTCTACAATATTACCAATTTAATTATAGTATTAGTTATTTTGCTTATCATATACTACCTTTTAGCTCATTTTTCATTTTGTTCATATATATTTCTAGTATATATACTGCTGATATTGTGTCCACTATATTTTTCTTTTTTTTCTTATTTACATCTAAGAAATTCATTGTTTTGTGTGCTGCCACAGTCGTTAGTCGTTCATCTATTGGGGCTATTGGTATTTTTTTTCCAAATTTACATTTTAATTTATGTATGAATTTTTGTGTTACCTCTACTCTATCTGTTTTAGTTCCATTCATATTTATTGGCATTCCTATAACTATTGTATCTATTTCATACTCATTAAATAATTCTTCTAGCCTTTTTAACACTATTTTATCATTTCCATTATGATGAATTGTTTCTAACCCTTGGGCAGTTATTCCTAAGCTATCACTAATTGCAATTCCTACTCTGCTGTCTCCATAATCTATTCCTAATTTTCGCATTGCGTTTGCTCCTATTCTCAAATGTTTATATAACTTTTTACTAGTTTTTCTAATAGCTCGTCCCTTTCTATTTGTCTTATTAAGTTTCTAGCACCATTATGACTAGTTATATATGTTGGGTCTCCAGATAATATATAACCTACTATTTGGTTAATTGGATTATACCCTTTTTCTTTTAATGCTTCATATACCTTTTTTAATATTTCTTTACTGTCTATGCTCTCTTCTTTTGGCATTTTGAAGCACATTGTTTCATCATTTAACATATATTACCTCCTCTTATTTAAATATAATTTATATCATTTTCACCTTCAGGTGCTAATTTTAAATATTCTTCTAACTTCTTTGTTACAGCCTCTAATGCTGTTCCTTTGTAATATGCTGTTATTACCATATTAATTTCTGGTTTTACATATTCTGGCTCTTCGTCTTCATATAGATCACTTTCATTTTGTTTTATATTTAGTTCTTCTAAATTCTCTTTTATGTCTATAGCAAATTTTGATATATCTTCAGTTTGCACTCCTGTAAATGCTAATACAAATTTTGGTCCCATATATCTTACAAATATATACTCTGGTGAAATAGATTGTTTTACTATTTCACTTACTTTTGTTATTACATCATTTCCTGTATGTCTTCCATATTGTTCATTTACATTCATTATATTAGTTATTTCAAACATACAAATACTTGATATTGTGTATTTATCTAATCTTCTTTTTCCCTCAGCATATAAGTATTCTGCTGATTTTAGTCCTGTAAACATATCATCTCTAACTATATTTTCTATTATTTCTTGACTATCTATTGTTTTTACAACTGAAATTATATTATTTTTAACTACTTCTAATACTGTTGTATCTATTCTGTCAAAATCATGTGCTTTTCCACTTTCTATAATCCAATAACCAATATATACATTATCTATATATAATGGGAAAAACATTGCTGATTTTGCTCGTCCAAATTCCATTTTTTGATAAGGAAGCCTTTCTCCTTCTTTCTCAACAGTTATATATTTAGGAGTTGCTGTTTCAATTGCTTCTTTAAATATTTCTTCTGTGTGTAAGTTTTTTAATGTGTCCCAATGTTTTACATCTACATTAGTTGCTTTTATAATATATTCTGCACCATTATACACTACTATTGTTGAATACTTAATGTCATATTTCTCAATTAATATTTCATTTATTTTTCTTATTTTATTACTTGGTGTCTTTTCTTCACTTATAGTATCCATAAATTCTTGTAATACATTTAAACTAACTACTTTTTGGTTTAAATTATTATATTTATCAATTTTTTTACTTATAAGCATATTATATATCATTAATAACATTATTATGGCAACTAACAATATAATAACTACAATTATCACTACTTGCACCTCCTACATTTATATTTACATGTTTTTGCTATTTTTTTGCGTATTTATTATATTTTGGATTGTTATATTTTCTTTTCTCATTAGTTAATAATGGATATACCATATTTTCTAACTTTCTTAAGGCATTTGTAAATTCTTTAGAATACCCAGATGTTGTAATATTACAATTTATTAAACCTTCTAAATATTTTGTATATGTTTGCATTTCAAATGGAATTACTGCATATCTAATATTTTCTCTGTTAAATAGTTCTGTCATAAATGACATTGAAGGATCATTATAAAATGACATTCCACCTATTATTGTTCTTTCTGTTACACTTCTTACTTTTGTATATTTATTTATTACAATTCTTAATTTATTTTCGTCTAATATATTTTTTGCCTTTAAGTCTCTTAAATATGCTGTAAGTGGTTGTATAGTTAATACATCCATACTTTGTACTAAATATATTTCTTGGCTTTCCTTTAAATAATCATACTCTGTTTTAAAGTCACAATCTAATAAAATTAATGAATAGTTTTCTAATAATGTAGATAAGATTGCTTCATAATTTTGCGTTTCATTATTTTGGCTAGGAAGTGATGTATATACATCTAAGTTTTTATTAACTGTTATTCCCTGAGCTACTCCATTTACTAGTTTTTCTGTACATTCCATTGCTGTATTTCTTAAGTTATCTTCATTTTTTGTATATATATAATATGAATTTCTATTTTGTGTTAAATCTAATATTGCAGTTTTTATTCCTTGATTTGATATTATATCTGCTATATTATTTACTAAAAATGAAGTACCATTTTTAGTTGTACCAACAAAGGCAACTATTTTTTTATCTGATGTTAATAAATTTTGTATGTTACTATTTGGTGTATTATTATAATTTACTATTTGCTTTTCTTCTATATTCTCATTTTCCTGTATTGTATTTTTCATTTGTTTAAGAGTAGTTTTTATATTATTAGAGCCTGATAATATAACTGTTTCATTATTTTCAGAGTTTGATTTAATATTCTCTTTTTCTTCAAATCCTGGTAATGTATCATCTTCGTCATCTTCTAGTTCTTCAAATCCTGGTAATGTATCGTCTTCATCATCTTCTAGTTCTTCAAATCCTGGTAATGTATCGTCTTCGTCGTCTTCTAGTTCTTCAAATCCTGGTAATGTATTGTCTTCGTCGTCTTCTAGTTCTTCAAAACCCGGCAATGTATCATCTTTGTCATCTTCTGGTTCTTCAAACCCTAGCAATATATCATTATGTTTATTGTTTTTTGCTTTTGTTGTATTTCTAACATTTGAAGCATTTTCTTCTTCTTCAATTTCAAAGCTCAATATATCATTATTTTTTGTTTTAGTTGTTTCTTTTTCGCCTGTTTCTTCTGTTTGTACTTTTTTTGGTCTTCCTCTTCTTTTTTTAGGTTCTTCTACTTTATTTTCTTCTTGCACACTTACTTTTTTTGGTCTTCCTCTTCCCTTTTTAGGTTGTTCTACATTTTCTACACTAGAAGCCACTTTTTCTTTATTTATTGGTTCATTGTTTATTTTAGTTTGTGCTTGCTCTTTTTTTGCTGTTTGTACTTTTTTTACATTTTTTGTAGATACTGTACCTGGTATTACTACTGGTTTTGTTGGTCTTATTGTTTCATTACTATTTATTGATTCTATTTTTATTCCATTATCAATTATTGCTTGTTTAGTGCTTCTTTCTTTCTTTGTTTTTGGATTTATTTGACTTGAACTGTATGGTTGTTGTTTTTTAAGTTGTTTACTTTCCCCAGAAAAAGCTGCCATTTGTTGATATTTTGGACAAGAAGCTTCTAATACTGCTTTTACCCCTAATGGTAAAAATTTTATTATTATTTTAAGTTGCTCATCTGTGTATTGATTAGCAATACTGTTAAAACTTTCTACATATTTTTCTTCATTTTTTCCAAGTCTTTTATAATGTGTTAATATATTTTGAATTTCTAATTCACTAACATCTTCTTCTGTTTCTGCTTTATAGTCTACATCACTTGAGTCTATTTTATAGTATATTTTTGCTTCTTTTTTAGTACGTGGTTTATTTATTAGTTCACATACATTTTCTATACTTCTGTCTTGACCCAATAATGCACTATAAATGCCTATACCAAATATTTTACTTAATATTGCTTCTCCTCTTGTACGTCTATCTGTTGATATTATTATAATTGGTATATCTTCTCCTGAATTAGTTGTTGCTTCATCTGAAATTTTGTCTAACTTTTCAAATATGAAATTATCTATTGTGTCATAATTTTTGTTTGCAAATGGTTCTAAATCCTCACTTATTACTATTCTATCATAACTTTTATCTTTTTGTAATTCTTTTAATATTGCATTAAAGTAATAAACATTTTTTCCAGAAATTATTTCCTTGTACATGCTTTTATATTTATTCATTATTGATTCAGAAATATTTTCATTACTTACTGCAAATAAAACTTTCATTTGTTAACCCCTCCAACCTTTTACTACAATTGCGAATATTAGTGGTAATACTTGTGCTATAACAAATACTGTTATCACTGATATCATAATTGCAAAACCTTTATCTCTTGTGTCTAATTTTCTTATTCCTAGTACATATTGGTATATAGCACTAAGCGCTATTCCTATAAAGCAAAATGGTATACTGTATATTTGTATTCTACTTAATGCATATGCTGTTAAACCATATGACTCTGAACCGTATGCTTCTTTGTAATCTTCTATTGTGTGTTTTTGTTTTGCTTTAAAATCTACTATTTTACTTACTGTACTATTTTCTACATTTTTATTTTCTATTTTATTAGTTGAGCCTTGTGTATTTGTGGCAAATAGCATACTTGTTAAAAATACACAAATTACTAAAGTTATAATCGCTAATACTTTTTTCATTAATTAGTTTGCCCCTTTCTATGTATTTTCTTCATATTTTTTTACATATATAATAATATAATAAATTACAGAAAATAGCAAGAAAAAATGGATATTTTTTGAAAAATATCCATTTTTTTTATTCTTCTATTTCTTTTGCTAATTTTCCTATTGCTTTTGTTTCTATTCTAGATACGTAGGAACGGGATATCCCTAGCATTTTTGCTATTTGATTTTGTGTTTTTGGTTTATTACCATCTAATCCAAAACGTAATTCTATTATTAATTTTTCTCTATCTTTTAAGACTTCTTTTATCTTTCCATATAATTTTTTGACTTTTATTTTTAAGTCTACTTCGTCTTCTATGTTTCTTTCATTGTTTTCTAATATATCTTGAAGTGTTATTGTATTATCATCTTTATCTTTTCCTATTGGATCTTCTAAAGATACTTCTGCATTTATTTTTTTACTACTTCTGAAATACATTAATACTTCGTTTTCTATGCAACGTGATACATATGTTGACAATTTTACGTTTTTATCTAATTTGAAACTGTTTATTCCTTTTATTAGTCCTATTGTTCCTATTGATATCAAATCATCTTGTTCCACATTTGTAGCTGCATACTTTTTACAAACATGTGCTACTAATCTTAAGTTTTTTTCTATTAATATATTTCGTGCCTCTTCATCCCCTTGTACCTGCATTTTTTCTAAATACATTTTTTCTTCTTCTGCTGATAATGGCTCTGGGAATAAATTGTTACTAGAAATATAACCTACAACAAATACCGCTGAGCTTAAAAAAGCTAAAAAGCTTGATATAGAAAGAGTTAGCATCATATATGTACCTCCAAAATTTACTCATATCAAATTATATGCTAAGAATCTTTCATCGTGCCTATCCTACTTTGCTTTTTCATAATTTATTTTTGCTCATAATTTAATAAGGGAAATTTAGTGGGGAATATTATGATTTTTTTTCATAAAAACACTTAGTAATTTTTAATTAACTACTAAGTACTTTTCCTATATTTTATTATTCACTTCTTGTATTCTTTTATTAATATATTCTATATTAAT
>CATNCV010000094.1 GCA_950096965.1 uncultured Clostridiaceae bacterium
ACTGATGTTTCTGTAACACCTAATTGTTCAACTATAATTCCTTTTACTTTTTCAAATATTTCTTCTTGTGTCATCTATAATTACACCTCCTCTCGGTACTTCTCTTATGCTCGCATTAACAATAATACAACTTTATATAATTGTCAATACTATTTTTCAAATTCTTCTATCATTTTCTCTACTGCTTTGTTCTTTACAAACTTTTCTGCTTGTTTTATTGTAAATTCAAATAGTTTTTCATCACTACTTCCATGTGCTTTTACTACTGGTTTTTTTACTCCTAAGAATAATGCACCACCATATTCTTTATAGTCCATAGTTTTAGCAAATGCTTTTATTGATGGAAGCGCTGGTATTGCTCCTATTGTAGACCAAATATTTTTCTTTAAACTTTCTGTTAATGTTCTTTTTACTAGTTTTCCAACACCTTCTACTGTTTTCAAAAATACATTTCCTGTATAGCCATCTGCCACTAATATATCAAGCTTACCTGAAAATGCATCTCTTCCTTCAACATTTCCTACAAAGTTTAAATTTAGTTCTTCTGATTTTTCTTTTAATAATTGGTAGCTTTCTTTTACTAAGTCATTTCCTTTTGTTTCTTCTGTTCCTATATTTAATAAACCAACTGTTGGTCTTTCTATTCCAAATGTATTTCTATTATATATTGTTGCCATTTGTGCAAATTGAAGTAAATTTATTGGCTTACAATTTGTATTTGAACCACAATCCATTAACATTAATTTTCCTTTATATGCTGGAAGTATTCCTGCTAATGCTGGTCTATCTATTCCTTTAATTCTTCCAACTAATAATGTTGCTCCTGTTAAAAGTGCTCCTGAATTTCCAGCAGATATAAACACGTCTCCTTTTCCTTCTTTAAGTAAGTTAAAACCTACTACCATTGAAGAATCTTTTTTATGTTTTATAGCCTGTGTTGGTATATCACACATTTCGATAGTTTCTGTTGTATGATGTATAGATAACCTTTGTGATATTTCTGAAATGTCATTTTTTCCATAGAATTCTTTTATTTTAGAATTAATGATATCTTTATTCCCAACTAAGCATACTTTAGCTTCTATATCTTTTATTGCTTTAACTGCTCCTTTTATATTTGCATCTGGTGCATTGTCTCCTCCCATTGCATCTAATAATATAATCATTTTTAGTTTTCTCCTTTTATTCGTTTTCTACATATATATTGTATTTTTTATATTTTATAACTTATATTTTTGATTGTCAATTGTACCTATGTAATTTTATAACTTATTTTTGCTTTTTTCAACTAATTTGACTATATATTCAAATGTTTTATATAATATGCTGAAAGTACCATATATATAATTACTATTTAAAAGGTAGCAATTATATATACAGTACTTTATTTTGCTTTATTGATTATTTTTATAAATGAAAGGATATAGTAACATTGATATACAAGATAGTATTAATAAATAAAATCCTAATTGTAGTGTTACAAATCCACTTACTTTGTTATATTCTAAAATTGTAATTATTAGTATAATAATTGTAGGAATTATAGACACTTTTTGGTTCTTTTTTATTATTTCTCCTACTTTATTTGCATACAACTTTGGTATATACTTTTCAATTACATTATGCAAGCATATTAATACTTGTATAATAGAAATTGCTAGTATAAACCAACCTTTTGACTCTTGTATTAATGAAAATGACTTAGTTGTACGCCACAAATCAATTTTTGCATATGGTATTAGTGTTCCTAAAATTGCTAATATTATTCCAATTATTGCTAAAATTTTAGTGCTCTTTACTTTTTCCATTATTTGCTTCATCTTTTTTCCCCCTTTGCTATATTCTACACTATAAAATATCAATACTAAATTATCTCATTTTGTAAACAATCTATAATTATTTTACCCTATATGAGTATAACAATTTTATGGTATTGATAATAAATATGTTAGCCTATTCTATTAGTCAAGGCATTTATGAAATTTAAATGTTTGCTCCTAATGGCTAATAAAACATATTTATAGAGGCTCAATTTCAAAAACATATAGAGTGAAATATTCCTAAATTATTGATATAGTAAATTATTATATTTAAATTTGTTATTGCAGGTTTGTTAAACATATGTAACACTTAATTGATATTTATACTATTTAAAGTGCCTTTTATAATAACTGCTATTTAACTTTACACATATATTCTTCAATAATAGCGTACTTTTCTATAATACAAGAAATAGGCTCCATCTTTCAAGCGAGCAATGCTCGCCCCTACAATTTAAAATTGATTTTTCCTGTTTTACAAGAAAGTGACTCCACTAATAATTTCCTATAATATAAAAAAAATTGCTAAAATTGAATTTTAGCAATTTTTCTATTTAAACTTAAGCAAGTTCAATAACTGCTCCAGCTTCTGTAAATTTAGCTTTGATTTCTTCAGCTTCTTCTTTGCTTGCTCCTTCTTTAACTGTTTTTGGAGCTCCGTCTACTAATTCTTTAGCTTCTTTTAATCCTAATCCTGTAACGTCTCTTACAACTTTGATTACTTGGATTTTGTTTGCTCCTGCATCTTTTAATACTACATCAAAAGATGATTTTTCTTCTGCTGCTGCAGCTGTTGCTCCTGCTGCTGGTGCAGCTGCTGCTACTGCAGATACTCCATATTTTTCTTCAATTGCTTTAACTAATTCAGCAAGTTCAGCTACTGTTAAAGCGTCAATTTTTTCGATTAATTCTTCTATCATTTTAATTTCCTCCTATTTTATTGAAGTTGGATATCAGATGTTAGAAGTCGGATTTTGAATAATTTACATTTATAATTATTAATTTCTTTCTTCTCTGTTCTGTTTTTTTCCAACTTTTTCTATTTCTAGTGTTTTAAGTTCACTACTCTTTTTTTATTTGCGACAGATATTCGCTTTTTTAATTATAATTTAAATTTTGTATTGGGCAAAATTTGGTATTCCTTATATGTTATTTCCTACCAATTTAGCCACTGCATATATTTTTTTCTGACTTTTGTCTTTCGACTTCCATCTTCCATACTATGCGTTTTCTTTTTGCATTCTAACTTGATCTAAGCCAACTGCAAGTTTTGAAATAGTTCCAAGTAAACCACCTGCAAGCATTCCAAGTAATTCTTGTCTTGATGGTAATTTTGCTAAAGTTATTAATTCTTCTACGCTTAATACTTTACCTTCAACTATTCCACCTTTTATTTTATAGTATTCATTGTCTTTAGCAAATTTGTATATAGCTTTTAGTGGGTCTAGATATTCGCTATCTGTTGTTATAACTGCTGTTGGTCCTTCTAGTGCTCCTTCTAATCCTTCTACACCATTAGTTTCTAAAGCTCTTCTTACTATATTATTTTTTATTACTTTGTATTCTGCTTTTGTTTCTCTTAAGCTATTTCTTAAGTTAGTTACATCATCAACTGTTATTCCTCTGTAATCTGTTAAAAGTACTAAATTACAGTTTTTAAATTTCTCTGCTAATGCACTTACTTCTTCTTCCTTTTGTTTTAATATTGCTTCACTTGCCATTTTGTTTTTCACCTCCTAATATTTGTTTGATGTCGGAGGTCAGAGGTCAGAATTTGATGTCAGATGTCGGGTGTTGGAAGTCGGAAATATAAGTAAATTCTTCGAAGAAATTGCTTATATTCTGACTTCTGTCTTATATTTTGGCTTCTGATATCTGTTTTCTGATTTCTGACTTCTATCTTCCATATAAAAAATCTAATCTTTATAGCCTCATTTGGCATAAAAGATTAGATTTTTTGTAAATCTCTTTTCTTTTTATGCCTCGGTAGGTCTTACTTTTCTGCCTACTTTCTTTGGCTACTATAATTATTATTTTTGGTCAATATACATTCCAGGTCCCATTGTTGTAGAAATTGCAACAGACTTAATATATTGTCCTTTAGCTGCTGCTGGTTTAGCTTTTATTATTGCATTCATTATTGTTTCATAGTTTTCAGCTAACTTTTCTGCACCAAATGAAACTTTTCCAAAACCTAAATGGATAATGTTAGTTTTGTCTAATCTGTATTCAACTTTACCTGATTTGATTTCGTTTATAGCTTTTGTTACATCCATTGTAACTGTTCCTGATTTAGGGTTTGGCATTAATCCTTTTGGTCCTAATACTTTTCCTAATCTTCCTACAACACCCATCATATCTGGAGTTGCTACTATTACATCATAGTCAAACCAATTTTCTTTTTCTATTTTTGGTATTAGTTCTTCAGCTCCTACAAAGTCTGCTCCTGCTTTTTGGGCTTCTTCAGCTTTTGGACCTTTTGCAAATACTAATACTCTTAATGTTTTACCTGTACCATGTGGAAGTACTGTTGTACCTCTTACTTGTTGGTCAGCATGTTTTGAATCTACACCTAGTTTAACGTGTAATTCAACTGTTTCATCGAATTTAGCTTTTGGCATTTTTTCGATTACTTCTAGTGCTTCTTTTACTTCATATAATTTGTTTTTGTCAATAAGTTTTGAGCACTCTTCAAATCTTTTTCCCATTTTCTTTCCTCCTTTTGGTTTTAACGAACTTTTTCAAGTTCTCCCAATTTTTTTGGTTATTACTTAAAAATAAACATATTGTTTATTAGTCAGCAACTACAACACCCATGCTTCTTGCAGTTCCAGCAACCATACTCATTGCTGCTTCTAATGATGCTGCATTTAAGTCTGGCATTTTTTGTTTAGCTATTTCTTCTACTTGAGCTTTAGTAATTGTTCCTACTTTTTCTCTGTTTGGTTTTCCTGAACCTTTTTCGATTTTTATAGCTTTTCTTATTAGTACTGCTACTGGTGGTACTTTTGTTATGAATGTAAATGATTTATCTTTATAAACTGTTATAACAACTGGTATTATCATTCCTGGTTGGTTTGCAGTTCTATCGTTAAATTCTTTTACGAATTGCATAATATTAACACCACTTGAACCTAATGCTGGACCTACTGGTGGAGCTGGTGTAGCTTTACCTGCTTCTATTTGTAATTTTATTAAATTACTTATCTCTTTTTCTGCCATTTTTTTAGCACCTCCTTTAAGTTTTGAAGTATATTGATTTAGATGATAGAATTTATATTCTATTCTAAATAATTATAGATTTATTAATTAAGATATTTAAGCTTTTACTTAAATTCTTTATTAAACTAGTTTATTTTACCTATTTGTGAGAAGTCCACCTCTATTGGTGTTTCCCTTCCAAACATAGATATTGATACTTTTACTTTGTTTTTGTCTTTGTTAATTTCTTGAATAGTTCCTATAAAACCGTCAAATGAGCCTCCTGTTATTTTAACGCTATCTCCTATGCTATAATCAAATTTAAGCATTGATACTTCAAATCCCATTTGTCTTATTTCATCTTCTGTTAATGCAATTGGATCTGTTCCTGAACCAACAAAGCCAGTAACGCCTCTTGTATTTCTAACTATATACCATGTGTCTTCTGTTACAATCATTTTTATTAAAACATAACCTGGAAAAACTTTTTTTAAGTTTACTTTTTTCTTTCCTTCTTTTATTTCAATTTGTTCTTCCATTGGAACAACTATTTCAAAGAAGTATTCTTCAAGTTCTCTATTTTTTACTGTTTTTTCTAAGTCTGTTTTTACTTTATTTTCGTAACCAGAATATGTATGTACTACATACCATTGTGGTTCTAGTTTGCTATCTAGTTTTTCATTTTCTTGAGACATTTTTAAAGCCTCCTTTTTATTTACTTTTTAATGATTTTACTACTCTGCTACTTCATTTGTTTGAGTTTCTGAATTTGCTACTTCATTTGTACTTGTTTCTTCATCTACAGAATTAGTAGTTTCATCTGTAGAGTTTGTAGTTTCATCTATAGAATTTGTAGTTTCAACCATTGATTTTATTTTATTGATTCCATATGTATTTAACTTTTCAAATGTAAAGTCTAGTACAAATACAATTATAGCAACTATTATTACTATTGTAATAACAGCAACTGTATTGTTTACAAGTTGTTTTGGTGTTGGCCAAATTACTTTTTTAAGTTCTGCTTTAAAATCTTTAAAAAAATGTCTGTTTTCTTTTTTATTTTTATTATCTTTTGGCATTTCTTTTCCCCCTTAAAAAGGTTATTAATTATTTTGTTTCTTTGTGTGTTGTACGTTTTTTGCAATGTTTGCAATATTTAATAATTTCTAATCTTTCAGTATTATTTCTTTTGTTTTTTTCTGTCATATAATTTCTTCTTTTACATTCTGTACATTCTAATGTAATTTTTTCTCTTACTGCTACGGCCATTTAAAACACCTCCAATGCCTATTTTTTGTTTATTTTTTTATTGTTTAACTACTTTAAAAAGCATATGCATTCCACATATGCTTTTTTATTTTACCATAGTTTTACAATAAAGTCAAATAAAATCATATATTTTTTTATTTTTTTTATATAGAGTTCATAAGTTTTGGTATAATTTGTTTTTTTCTTGATAATATACCACTTCTATATATTCCTTGATAAATTTCTTCTGATTGTATTGCATTTTGCAAAATACCTTTTGCACTTTCAGTGTATAGTACATAAGAACCTTTTTTTACTATATCTGTTAAGTACATTATTAATACAAAATATCCTTTTTCTTCTTTTATTTTTTCCATTTGTGCTATATATTGTTCTTTTTCTTCCAAAATTTCTTTAGCTGATAATGTTAGCACTTGTGAAACTGCTATTTTTTTATTATCTATCTGAAATACTTTTAGGTCTTTTGTTATTATTTCTTCTTTTGTTTTTCCATCTATTTTTGTTCCTTCTTTAAACATTTCCATAACATATTCGTCTTTGTTGATACCTGCTATTTTCTGCAATTCGTTTGCCGCTTCTATATCTATTTTAGTTGTTGTAGGACTTGTAAAATTTAGTGTATCTGATACAATTCCTGAAAACATGATTCCTGCTATATTACTTGGAATTTCTATTCTTGCTTCTTTATACATCATATATATTATTGTATTTGTACTTCCAACACTCATATTCCTAAAATTAATTGGCTTTGTTGTTGAAATACTTCCTATTTTGTGATGATCAACTATTTCTAGTATTTCTGCTTCTTCTATTCCTGTAGCACTTTGT
>CATNCV010000095.1 GCA_950096965.1 uncultured Clostridiaceae bacterium
CTTTTGGCAATACTTCAATTGGCTCATTTGTATTTAAGTCTGTATATGTTACTTTTTCTAACCCATTTTCGTTCATTAAAGTAATTAAAGTAGTTCCAATATTTCCACTTACTGAATATGTCTCATACTCAAATTCTTTTATTTCCTGTTTATTTTTATTTTCTCTAATTTTATTTGTTATTCCTATGTAACTAATTGTAAATGTTAAAATTGCTAGAATTAGTAGAGTAATAATTAAATATATTTTTTTTTGTATTTTTTTCATTATTTTCTCCTTGCTTTATATATTTTCATCATATATTTGGAACTATCCGAATATATTTTAACATTACACTTTTTTGTTGTCAATATATAATGCTACAAAAAATCGGATTGTTCCGAATATTGTTTTTAATTATTTTGCTATACTTTTTTATGTTATACAACATAATATTTTATTTTAGGAGGATTATTTTTGATGTTAATATCAGAAGCCATTAATCTACGAATTGATGAATTACTTAAAGAACATAATTTAACTGTATATAAGCTTTCGTACCTCGCTGGCATTTCGAATTCAATTATTAGTGATTGTAAAAGAGGCAAGGTAAAAGAGCCTACTATTAGTTCTATAATACATATTTGTGAAGGTTTAAATATTGAATTAAAGGATTTCTTTGATTCACCCTATTTTAAAGATGTCGAAGCAATTGATAGATTTAAATAGTAAAAAAGTTATTTAAGGTGTATTATCATTCTTAAATAGTAAAGGAAAATTTTTTGTTTTTCTTTATTGTAATATTTTTAATTAGTTTCTTATTTTGAATAAAGGTGACTTTTTTATGCTGGCACTATTTGTAACAGTAATTTTTTTATTACTGCAGGGTGTGGGCATAGAGTAATCTGTTCATTTTTTGAAGATTCTGTTATATAGTAAATTTTTTAGTATTGGGCAAGCTTAGAAGCCTGCCCCTATAGTTTTAACTTAAAATAGCATACTTTCATAGTATAGAATAAAAGTGGCTTCGCGCCATTCTATAACTTAAAACACAGTACTTTCCTAGTATATAAAAATAGAGAATATTTTAACTTTTTTATTATTAAAATATTCTCTATTTTGGTATGTATTTTTTATTTTTGATATTAAATTGTGACGTTATTTCACTTCTCTTGCCTTTACTACTAGTCTTTGTGTTCCATATTCTTTACAAGTAATTAATGTTATTTCTTTTTTTCCACCTGTTAATTGGCTTGTGCATGTTGTATCTGTAGGCATTACTTGGTATCTATCATATACAGCATATTTTATTGTTCTTCCGGCTTAAGTCTGTTAATTCTATTATATCTCCATTTGCTATTGCTGGTAAGTTACCAAACATTTTTCCACTTTTATAGTTATGACCTACTATACAATAGTTTCCAACTTCATTTGGTCCATTTGGTCCCCAATATTTATTTAATGATATTTTTAGTAGTTCTTCTGACCAATCTGAAAGTACTGGGTAGTCTATTCCTAGCTTTGGTATTCTTAGCCTTGCTTCACTATAACATTTTTGTCCATTTGGCAGTGTATATTCTACAGGTGTTATTCCTGCATTTTTTGCGGTAGTTTCATCATCAGCAGTATTTACTATTTTTTCATCATCTTCATCATCATCATCTATTGCAACAACTATTATTCCATCATATTGTTTTATTGTTGTATCTGTTTTGTTTTGTTCTAAATTATTATTTATTACATTATTATCCATTTTTGTTTCTAACTCTTGTAATATATCCTTTGAAACTTCTTCACTTTTTGTTCTATCATATTCTGCATATATGTAATAAGAAAATAGTAGGCATACTAAAAGCGCAGATAAAAAGAATTGAAATTTATATATCTTCTTTTTTCTACGTAGTTCAGGTGTTACATATATCTTTTCTGTTACAAGAATTTGATTCATATTACTTTCCTACCTTCTTTTACTATTATTATCATTATAACATATTTAATAGTGTTATTTCAATAATATTCTAATAATGTAATAAAAACTTAATATTTACAATTATAATTTATCTTTTATTATCATTTTAGACATCCTTTGCAATATATGTAACTATTTATTTTTTGTATTCTAATTTATTTCACATTCATTTACAAGTTTTGCAAAGTCTCCGCATAGTTAAGTTCTCACCTCTTACATTTTCTTCAAGCCCCACTTTTTTTAGTAATTCTTTTATTTCTTCTTTTTTCATTAAACCACTATTTGTAATTCCATTTACTAATGTTTTTCTTCTTTGCATAAATGATGCCTTTATAAACTTAAAAAATAGTTCTTCATCTTTTACACTTATTGGTGGTGTACTTCTTAAGTTTAATTTAATAACTTCTGATTCTACCTCTGGCTCTGGAATAAAACTTGAATTTGGGACAACTATAATTTCTTCTGGATCTGAATAGTAATTTACTGCATATGTTATTGCTCCAGATAGTTTTTCCCCTGGCTTAGCTGTCAACCTTTTGGCTACTTCTTTTTGAATCATTACTGTTATACTTTCTATGTTTAATTTATCTTCAAGCAATTTCATTATTATTGGGGTAGTTATATAGTATGGTAAGTTTGCTACTATTTTTACTTTTTGAATATTTCTTAGTTCTTTTTCTATAATCTCTTTTAAGTTTACTTTTAATATATCTTCATTTATTAGTTCAAAATTATTATATAATGAAAATCTATTTTGTAGTATTTTAATCATTCTTTTGTCTAATTCTATGCAAATTACTTTTTTAGCTTTTTCTAATAATTTACTTGTTAATGTTCCTAACCCTGGGCCTATTTCTATTATTAAATCTTCTTTATTTATTTGAGCTGAATCTACTATTGTATTTATTACATCATCATTTATTAAAAAGTTTTGCCCTAAACTTTTATTAGCAGTAATATTATACTTATTTAGTATAAACATTGTTTCCTTATATGCGTTTTCCATGCTTTTACCTCACATTATTTATTTTTATAACTTTAAATTAAATTATATAGCATTTATTGTATTTTGTCTATTGCTTTTTATATATGTTTAATATAGAATATTAATAAATTATTATAATTAACATTAAAAAAATTTTTCATAATGTAGAATTAACTAATAATCTTACCTATACATTTTGTTAATTGTAAGTATAATATAAATTTTAAAGTGATGGTGAAAAATGAATAAAAATAATAATAAAAATTCTAATGAAAAAAGTTCTAATATACTAGCAAAAATTTCAAAGAAAAAGCAGTCTCTTTTAAAACCTCTTTCTTCTAAAAGGTTATTAATAGCTTTATTTGTTATTTTAATAATTTTCTCGTTATTAATTTTACGTATTGGCTATTTTCAGTTTATAAAAGGTGGGAGCCTAAAAGAACTTGCAAGTAGGCAGCAAACTACTAATAGAATTATAAGTCCTAACAGAGGTATTATATATGACTGTAATGGGAAAATATTAGCACAAAGTGCCTCTGTAGATACTGTTACTATAAACCCTTCTAGATTAAAAAACAATGTAAAAAATACTGAAAATAAAAAGCAAAAAGAAGAAGATGAGAAAAAATTGTTAGAGAACTTATCTAAAGCTTTTTCAGAAATTTTTGAATTAGATTATGAAGAAGTTTTTAAAAAAGTTACAAGTACAGCTTCTTTAGAAACAATTGCAAAAAAAGTGGAACAAGATAAAATTGACAAACTAAAAAAATGGATGGAAGATAATGATGTTAGCACAGGAATTAACATTGATGAAGACTATAAAAGATATTATCCTTATGGAAATTTAGCTTCTAACCTTATAGGTTTTTGTAATACTGATAATGTTGGTCAAGAAGGTTTAGAACTTAAGTGGGACAGCCTTTTGAGTGGAACCCCTGGTAAAGTAGTAACTATTGAAAGTGCAACTTTTAGCCTTATTCCAGACAAAAATGAAAGTTATGTAGCTGCTCAAAATGGTAGTAATATAACACTTACTATAGATGCTAATATTCAAAGTGTTTGTGAAAAATATCTTAAACAAGCTTGTATTGAAAATAATTGTAAAAATGGTGGAAGCATTATTGTTATGAGACCTTCAAATGGAGATATTTTGGCAATGGCTACATATCCTAATTTTGACTTAAATACTCCTCGTACTATACCAGAAGGTCTAGTCCCTAATTGGGATAGTTTAAGTAGTTCAGAACAATTAAATTCTTTATATAAATTATGGAGAAATAAATGTGTATCTGACACATATGAACCTGGTTCTACATTTAAAGTAATAACTGCTGCTGTTGGCTTAGAAGAAGATATTGTTCAACCAGATGCTCAAAATAGTTTTAATTGTGTGGGTTATGAAATGATAAATGGCCAAAAAATAAAATGTTGGACAAGTGGTTCTCATGGCGCTCAAACTTTAAGATATGCCCTTATGAATTCTTGCAACCCAGCTTTAATGCAACTAGGTAAAAAAATAGGAAGTACAACTTTATATAAATATTATAATGCTTTTGGATTATTTAGTAAAACTAATATTGATACTGCAAGTGAAGCTAACAGCTATTTTTGGAATTTAAACGATGTTGGTAATGTGGAACTTGCAACTATGTCATTTGGTCAAAGGTTTAGAGTTACACCTATTCAATTAATTACTGCCATTTCTTCTATAGCAAATGATGGTGTTTTAGTAAAACCTCGTATTGTTAAGCAAGTTGAAAACACTGATACTGGTGCTATTACAACAATTGACCCTGTTAATGTACGAGAAGTTATTTCAAAAGAGACTTCTAATAAGTTAATGGATATATTAGAGACTGTAGTAACTGATGGTACTGCTAGGTATGGTGCTGTAAAAGGATATAGTGTTGCTGGAAAAACTGGTACTTCAGAGCCTGATTATAATAATCCAGAATCTGGATATGTAGCATCATATGTGGGTATATCACCAGTTCAAAACCCTGAAGTTGTTATATTGGTAACTTTATATCATCCTCCAAAAAGTGGTTCACACCAAGGTGGTCAAATTGCGGGGCCAGTAGTATCTCAAATTCTTACTGAAGTTTTACCTTACTTAGGTGTTCCATCAGATGATTTAAGCAATGATAATTCTTCAAACTTAAATAAAGTTACTGTTCCTGATGTTCGTAATAAAACCGTAGCTGAAGCAAAAAAAGCATTAGAAAATTTAGGTTTTACAGCTGTAATTTCTGGAAATGATACTTCACTTTTAGTTACAGATCAAGTGCCAAAGCCTGGAACCTCTTTATTATCAGGTTCTTCTATAAATATATACTCTCAAGGAAATGAAGCTCGAGTATCTGTGGAAGTTCCAAACTTAAAAGGTATGTCATTTTCACAAGCACGTAATTCTTTAAAATCTAAAAAACTAAATATAAATGTAAGTGGTACAGGTACAGTACTTACACAAGATCCAATGGCTGGAACTACTGTTGAGGAAGGAACTATTATAAATGTAACTTTACAAAAACAAACTAATAATATTCATTAAAAAGTAATAATATTCTAGAGTTTTTGCAATTAGAGTTATAAAAATTAATTCAATTTTAATTATTATAATTCTAATAGTAAAAACTCTATTGTATTTTCAATAAATAACACTGAATTATTTATCATATTCGTTGACTTTTTGTTCAAAAGGTGTTATTATATAAAAGTAATAAATGTGGCCCCTTGGTCAAGCGGTTAAGACGCAGCCCTCTCAAGGCTGAATCATGGGTTCGATTCCCGTAGGGGTCACCAACAATGTATCTGTTCTAACTAAATTAAACAGAATTTATGTACAAATCAATCAGAAAATAAAATCTGGTTGGTTTTTTTGTTGCTAAAAAAACAAAGTAGTAAGCAATATAGAGCTAAAAGTGTATTATGGATAAGAGCTTTTAAAGTTAATAAATAAAAAAATGGACAGAGGAATTGGCATTCTTTATCTTTTAAAGATAGTCAATTTCCCCTGTCCATTTTGACAAGTAAGCTATATCAATTGATTTTAACTTACATTTTATAATTTAATTTTTTTAATTACTGCTTGGTTTAAAGTCGAAAGATCTGTTGCTGTTATTTTTTCATTGCCGTCTATATCTGCTGCTAGTGCTTTTACTCCTTCTAGTTTAATTTTCTTAATTATAGCTTGATTTAGTGTTGATAGGTCTGTTGCTGTTACTTTTCCGTTTCCGTCTAAGTCTCCTCTTACTGCTATTTCATATTCATAAGTTTCGCCATCTTTTTCTACAACTGCTTTATATCCTGTTCCTACAAATTTATTAGGTGCAACTTCATTTCCTTTTGAGTCATATATTTTAATATTTCCATCTATTTGCATATTTTGTATAAAACTATTAACTGTTGTTTCAGGGCTTACCTTACTTATATATTTTTCTACTCCATCTATATTATATTTGTCTGATGATATTACTTCTTTTCTCCATTTTGCATAAAATACTTTGTCTCCTGTTTCGCCTGGTGATATTTCTAATACTGGTTGTCCTATACATGCTTCATTATCATACCATCCTCCAAATTCAAAACCATCTTTTTCAAGTTTCTTTGATAGATATACTTGTTCTCCATATGTATATTTATTTTGTAATCTTCCTGTAGCTGTTCCTCCATTTAATACATATGTTATATTATATCTTTCCCTATTGTAATATAGTTTTAATACTAAACTTCCATCTTCTGCAACTATTCCTGAAGGAATTCTATTTGGGTGAGATGTATTTTCTACAAATCCTTCATAGTCTTTTGGCACTGCTGTAACAAATTTACCTGGATATTCTTCAAAATACTCTACTTCACATATGTAACCTTCTACTTCTTCGTCTTCTGTTCTTCTATAGTGTTCTACTTTATATTTAGCTTTTTCTAATTGTAAAGTATTTATTATTCTATTTCCATTTACATTTTTTGCATAGAAGTATAAGTCTCCACTGTTTTTCTCTATTTCGTCTATTTCATATACTATTATATTTCCATTTGAATCATATTTTGGTAAGTTTTCTATTTGTCCTACCCATGTATTTGTATTTCCATTTAGAGCATTTGCCACAGTTAATT
>CATNCV010000096.1 GCA_950096965.1 uncultured Clostridiaceae bacterium
ATTCATCTATAGGTTATAAAATACCATATGAACTAGAAAATCAAAAAATATGTTAGTATAACAAGACACTAACAAAAATATAAAAAAATTCTCAAAAAAAGTGTCCAAAAACTTGACATAGATCCAAATTCAGAAGAAACTAGAAAAATAAGTATAGAAATTGATAATTTATTAAATGAGTATTATAGAAAAGAAAAGCAATATAACGAGAATAATACAATGATAGTATTTTATGAAAAATCCATAAAAGAATTAAAAAATCTAACACTAGATTCAGGAGGGTTTCCGAATGTAAAACTATGGAATAAATATGCTTTAAAAAATAACTGCTTAAATAATGCTTCATTAGAATATATTTCTGGAATGAATTGGCATAAATTAGAAAAGAAGATAAGATTAGAATTAATTTAAAAAAAGTTAAAAAATTTTTTCGTAGTGTTTTCAAGCATTACGAGATTTTTTTGTCGAAAACGGCTTTGACAAGCAGATTTTTGATATATATAATATCTTTATAAAAAAAAGAGATAGCTCAGCGGGAACTGAAACTATCTCAAAAGGGTATATACTAAGCTCATATATACAATTTAAGTATATACTCTCAAAACTAAAAAGTCAAGGAGAGGATTATATGAAAAAAGAAAATGAAGAAATTGTTGAGGAGATTTGTAAAAAGTATTGTAAAACAGAAAAATTTATATTATTATTATTAAAAATATGTAAAGATAACAATATAAAGAATATTAAAGAAGAAATAGAAAAAATTTAATTTAGTGTGTCAAAAGGTGTGTATATCAAAAGCAATTATATCCTTACAATACATAAATAATACATATTATAAGAATATAAAACCTATACACTCCTAAGCTGTGGGTCGCCCGTTCGATTCGGGCATGGAACACCATAAGTGCGAATTTAACAATTCGCAGTGAATAGTTAATAATTAATAGTGAATAGTTATAATTAACTGCTAAAGGCACTTATATACTATTCACTATTAATTTTCATTATTTACTACTATTATTGTAATAATGAATTTTATTAATCGTGATTGAAAAAATTTATTTAATACTATATAATTTAAGTTAGGAGAAAATATGGAAGAAAAATTTATGAAAGAAGCTCTAAAAGAAGCTAAGAAGGCATATAATAAATTAGAAGTTCCAGTTGGAGCAGTAATTGTAAAAGATGGACAGATTATAGCAAGAGCACATAACTTAAAAGAAAACAAAAAAGATACTACAAAGCATGCTGAAATTTTGGCAATACAAAAAGCTAGTAAAAAATTAAATTCATGGAGACTATTAGATTGTGAAATGTATGTAACGTTAGAACCATGTACAATGTGCGCAGGAGCAATAATACAAGCAAGAATTGGAAAGCTTTATATAGGAACAATGGACTATAAAACAGGAGCATGTGGAAGTGTATTAAATATTTTAAAAGATTATCCATTTAATCATAAAGTAGAATATGAAGCAGGAATTTTAAAAGAAGAATGTGAAAATATTTTACAAGAATTTTTTAAAGAGTTAAGAAAAAAGAAAAACAAAGGAGAAACTTAAATGCAAACTCAAATAAAAGAAAAAATAAAAATATCTATAGCAGCCATAGTATTAATAACATTAATATTTATAGCAATAACAGTAACATATAAATATAGTATAGAGGGTGAAACAAATATGCCATTTAATCTTTCAAAAATAGTAATAGGAAGTATGGTAGTAAGTTCAGATAACCCAATATCAAATGATTTATTAGAAAATGAAATAGTGCAAAATAATGGAGTATACTTTGAAATAAAAAAGAACGAAAAATATGAAAAAGAAGCAACAATAAAAAGCATAGAAATAAGTAATATACAAGTAACAAAAGAGCCACAAAAAGGTAATATAAAAGTATATATACCAAATACAACAGAAAATAAGAAATTTACATACTCAGATAATTATATATTAGAAGGAAATTCATTAACATATAAAGGTGCAAGTAAAAGTGATACAACAACATTAGAAATAAACAATCAAGGAGGAATTATAGGAATAGCATTTGGAAATACTAAGCTAGGAACATATAATATAATGAGTGAAGCAACAATAATAGATGGAACTATGCTAAAAAATATGAATATAACAGATGAAGACATAAAGTTTGCAGTAAATTTTGACTTTGTTATCAATACAAATGGAAAGAAATATAAAACAAACATAAAATTAGACTTGCCACCATCAGAAATAACACAAAGTGGTAAATCAAGCTTAGAAATAACAGATACTAGTAAATATATTTTTAAAAGAGAAAAATAAAAAATAGAAGGTGCTTCCTATATGTCAATTGCCATACAAAGGAGCATTTTTCCTGTATTTAATTATTTTTTTAAAAGTACTTGCTAAAATCAAAAAAAGCATATATAATAAATGAGGTATGAGAAAAAATAAAGTTTCTGTATGGAGGATATTTTTGTGCAAACCTATGAAACTTGTCAGGTCCGGAAGGAAGCAGCAATAAGTAGAATATTTGCATGTTAAATATCTTCCATAGAGAAACTTTGTAAAATTTAATTCTTATACCATTTTTTAAAATATAGGGGTGAGAAATATTGAATTACACAGCACTATATAGAAAATTTAGACCAACATCATTTGCTGAAATGGTTGGGCAAGAACATATAACAAGAACGCTAAGAAACCAAATTATAGCAGGAAGAGTAGGGCATGCATACCTTTTTAATGGTGGGCGTGGAACAGGAAAAACATCAGCAGCAAAGGTTTTAGCAAGAGCTATAAATTGTATAAATCCACAAGATGGAGAACCATGTAATACATGTGAAATATGCAAAGAAGCCATAAATGGAAGTCTTACAGATATAGTAGAAATGGATGCTGCTTCAAACAACAGTGTAGAAGATATAAGACAAATAAGAGAAGAAGTAAATTTTTTACCAACAAAAGCTAAATACAGAGTATATATAATAGATGAGGTTCATATGCTTTCAACAGGTGCATTTAATGCTCTTTTAAAAACATTAGAAGAGCCACCAGAGCATGTAAAATTTATACTAGCAACAACAGAGCCACAAAAGCTTCCAGCAACAATACTTTCTAGGTGTCAAAGGTTTGACTTTAAACAAATATCAGATGAAGATATTATAAAAAGGTTAAAAATAGTATGTGATGAAATACAAATAGAAATAACTAATGAAGCCTTAAAAGTAATAGCTATTTTAGCAGAAGGTGGAATGAGGGATGCGTTATCAATATTGGAGAGATGCCTTCAAGAAGGAGAAACAAAAATTGATGGAGATAAAATAAAAGACTTAGTAGGAATACCAAAACTTGCATACATAAATAAAATAGTAAACTCAATATTAAAAGATAATGTTAATGAGGCATTACAAACAATAGATGAAGTAGTAAACGAAGGAAAAGATATTCAAAACTTTTTATGGGAAATAATAAAATATGTAAAAGATATATTAATATATAAATCCAGCAAAAAGCTAAACATATATTCAGAAAGTGAAATAAACAATATTGAAAAATTAGCAAATGAAGTAACAAAGGAAAGATTACTTCAAATAATATATACATTATCAAATTTAGAAAACGATATGAAATATTCTTCACAAAGGTTAATATTATTTGAGGTAGGAATAATAAAACTATGTAGTGGTCAAATAGGAGAAGTAGGAAATGAGGCAGCAAATGTTGATAGTGGAGAAATAGAAAGATTAAAAAGTAAAATAACACAGTTAGAAATGCAAATTTCCAAAATAAATTCAGGAGGAGTAATCCACAATATTTCACAAAATGTGGAAAACGTAGGAGCTAGAAAAATAGAAAATACAAATACACAAAAAACAGCAGGAGCTACTACAATACAACAACAAAGACCAGTAAAAAATATACAAATAGGTGAAAAATTACAAGAGTGGCCTAAAATAATTAGAGAACTTAAAGATGCTGGAAAAATAATGTTATATACAAACTTAATGAACTCGGTAGCAAGCAAAATAAATGATTTAATAATAGGAATACAATTTTCAAAACCAGTTACACCATTTGGAAAAACAATATTAGAAAAAAGTGAAAGTATATCAGAGTTAGAAAGACGTGTATCAATGGAATGTGGTAAGCCTATGAAAATAAAATACATATATGATGACACTGAAGTTATAAAAAAGGAAGAGCAAAATCCAATAGAAAGCTTTGCACAAGATAATGGAATACCCTTCAGTGTAATAGAATAAAAACGATAACTAGAAAATTATTCATTATTAATTATTCACTATTCATTAAATTAGTGAATAATTAATAGTGAATAGTGAATGATGAATAATATATAGTAGAGAAAGGAATGAGTATAATGTCAAGAAGAGGAGGATTCCCAGGAGGAATGGGAGGATTTGGAGGAATGAACTTAGGTCAATTAATGAAAGAAGCGAAAAAAATGCAAGCAGATATGGAGAAAAGTCAAGAAGAATTAGTTTCAAAAGAATTTGAAGCCACAGCAGGTGGAGGAGCAATAGAAGTAAAAGTAACAGGAGCAAAAGAAATAAAAGAAATAAAAATAAAAAAAGATGTAGTTGACCCAGAAGATGTAGAAATGCTAGAAGATTTGATATTAACATGTGTAAATGAAGCTTTAAGAAAAGTAGACTCAGCACAAGCACAAAGTTTAGGAAAATACAATATTCCAGGAATAATGTAATAAAATCAGTGTAGAACATATCTTATCTTAGAAGCAATCCTTATAGAAAGATGTGTTCTAAGTTAGTACCCTAAACAAGATAGACAAGGAGCAGAAAAATGTCATACTATTCACCATCAATAGAAAAACTAATAGAAGCTTTTGAAAAATTACCAAGTATAGGAAATAAAACTGCAGCAAGGCTTGCTTTTTATATGCTTGATAGATCAGAAGAAGAAGTAAATGAATTTGTTTCTTCAATAATAAATGCTAAAAAGAACTTAAAATATTGTTCAAAATGCTATAATATATCAGACACAGACCCATGCACTATTTGCTCTAACCCAAAGAGGGATGAAAGTATAATATGTGTAGTAGAAGATGTAAAAGATGTAGTAGCAATGGAAAGAACACACGAATTTAAGGGAATGTATCATGTTTTACATGGTTCAATATCACCCATGAATGGAATTGGGCCAGATGAAATAAAAATAAAAGAATTGCTTTCAAGATTAATGGAAGGAAAAGTAAAAGAAGTAATACTTGCGACAAACCCTAGAGTAGAAGGAGAAGCAACAGCGATGTATATATCAAAATTAATAAAACCATTAGGTGTAAAAGCAACAAGAATAGCACACGGTATACCAGTAGGTGGAGATTTAGAATATACAGATGAAGTAACCTTAAGTAAAGCATTAGAGGGAAGAAGAGAATTATAGATAATTGTAAATAAAACTAGTATATAAAGAAAGAAGAGGACTCATAGAATTTGAGTCCTCTTCCAAATTAATTAAAAATTAATTTACTTTTTTATTTCTAGGATATGGTTTGGGTTCTTCAGTTAATCTTAAAATATAATCAGTACTTGTATTGTAAAAAATAGCAAGTTCTTTTAATAATGTCACACTTATTTCATTTATATCTGTTTCATATCTGGAATACTGTTGTTGTTTAATATTTAGAATTTCAGCAATATCTTTCTGATATAAATCCCTATCTTCTCTTAAGTCTTTAAGTCTAGTTTTATGCATGCTTCCCTCCTCTTTGAAAAAAATATATTATTTAATAAAAGTTTATAATACAATTTTTTGATTGTATTGATGCTACAATTAAAAAATTGTAGAGCGTATCGTAAATACAACACAAAAGTTGTATAAACAAAACAATAAGAATAGATAAAACATTAATATAAAAATTGAATTGTAATAACATAAAATTTAATACAGTTAAATTATTTACAATTCAATAAATTTATACTCAATTAATAATTAAAATATTGCTAATAGTATGCAAAAAAAGAGTTGAAAATTAATGTAAAAAATACTAATTGCATAAAGATATTACGTATAGCAGTAAACAGTAAAAATAAGTATTCTTATTGTGATTAAAAAGAGATAAATATATAATAAAAAATAATATATAAAAGGAGAGGGAACAAATGAGAAACAAAAAATTAAAAAGTATATGTAATAAATTTAAAGCAACTAATGGAATAACATTAATAACTCTTATAATAACAATAATATTATTAATAATATTAGCAGGGATATTAATAAATGTAACTATAGGGAAAAATGGAATAATAGAAAAAGCAAAAAATGCAAAAGAAAAATATGAAATAGCTCAAATAAGAGAAAAAATAGAAATAGAAATATTAAATGTAGAACTAAAAGAAGTAGAACTAGGAAATGAAGTAACAATAGAACTGATATTACAAGAACTATTAGATAATAAAACATTTGAAACAATAGATAAGGATACCCAAATAGGATACATAGGTATATATGAGGTAAAACTAAAATATAATGAATCTAATAAAGTGGTTATAGAATATATAAAAGAAGCCACAGGCGTAAGGATAACATACAGCTTAGAACCATCAACATATACAAAACAAGAAAAAGTAGATATATTACTAAAAGTACAAGGAAAAGTAAAAAGTATAACAAAACCAGATGGACTAGTAATATATCCAAAGCAAGGTATTGCTGGAATAGACTACTATGTAACAGCAAATGGAACATACACATTTATTATAGAAAATGAAGATGGCAAAAAAGAAGAAAAAAATGTAATAGTAGATATAATAGATAGCTTGCCACCAAAACCATTTGAAATAGAAGCAGAAGCTACAATATATGGGGGAATAACAATAACAGCAAATGCAGAAGACGAAGAAGCAGATGAAACAAGTGTAAAAAGTGGAATAGGAAGATATGAATACTATATAAAATTAGAAGCAGAAAGTGAATATACAAAATATGATGTAAACGAAATAGAAAACTTACCAGGAGGAAC
>CATNCV010000097.1 GCA_950096965.1 uncultured Clostridiaceae bacterium
AAAAAATTTTTAATGTACAATATAAAAAAGAAAAATATGAAAAAGGAGAATAATATTTTGAAAATTACAGATATAAATGAATTAAAAAGAATTTCTAACGAAGTAAGAAAAAATATAATAGAGCAAGTATATATTGCAAAATCAGGACATCCAGGAGGTTCTCTATCATGTGCAGATATATTAACAGTATTATATTTTAATCAAATGAACATTGATGAGAAAAATCCAAAAGCACCTTTAAGAGATAGATTTGTTCTATCAAAAGGGCACTGCTCGCCAGCATTATATGCAGTGCTTTCAGAAAGAGGATACTTTGAAGCAGAAAAACTAAAAGAATTTAGAAGTACAAATGGAAATCTACAAGGCCACCCAGATATGAATAAAGTACCAGGAGTAGATATGACAACAGGTTCATTAGGACAAGGACTATCAGCTGCTAATGGAATGGCACTAACTTCAAAATTAAATCATGATGGTTTTAGAGTATATTGTCTTTTAGGAGATGGAGAAATAGAAGAAGGCCAAGTATGGGAAGCAGCAATGACATCATACAAATATAAGTTAGATAACTTATGTGTAATAGTAGATAACAACAATTTACAAATAGATGGAGACATAGAAAAAGTAAAAGGGTTAGACAATATAGAAGGAAAATTTAAAGCCTTTGGATTTAATACTATAGTAATAGATGGTAACAACCTAGAACAAATAATAAATGCCTTCGAAACAGCCAAACTAACAAAACAAAAGCCAACAGCAATAATAGCAAAAACTATAAAAGGAAAAGGCATATCATTTATGGAAAATGAAGCAAGCTGGCACGGAAAAGCACCAAATGAAGAGGAATATAATATAGCAATGAAAGAATTACAAATATAAATAGACTTTATAAAGCTAGATAGGAGAAACTATGGAAAAGAATATTGAAGATACTATAACAGTAGAAACTATAGACAACATATTTGAAAAACTAATGGAAGATAAAAATCTAATAGGATTATTACAGTTTAAACTGGAAAAAACAAATATTGAACCAAAAGACTTAATAGATATTACACAAATAGTATTAAATGGTAAAACAATTGTAGGTGAAAATAATACAGTTTACTTTGAAGTAATAGAACTATTTCCAAATCTAAAAAGAATAGAAATTAGCAATTTAAATATTGATGAATATCATATGAAATACTTAAAAAACATTGAAGATATATCTTTTAGAAATTGCAAAATAAATAAATTAGAAGAACTAAAAGACATAAAAAAAATATCAATAAAAAGTTGCGAAGTAGAAGAGATTACTAAAATAGAGAATTTTTATAATTTAACACATTTGGAGTTAATAAATATAAATGTTAGTGATTTCAAATTTTTGAAAAGATTAAAAAAGTTAAAAGTATTAAAAATAATAAATGTGAAAGATATATCAAAAGAAAAACTTGACTTTGAATTACCAATAGAGTATTTATCAATAAAAGGATTAGAAAAATTAGACATAGAATTTTTTGATAATTATAAAAAATTAAAAACATTTTCTATACCAAGAGAAAAAGACGAAGAATGGTATAATATTCTTAAACAAGTAGAAAAGCAAAATATTAATATTTTAATAGATGATATATATGATTTTTAGGAGAAGATTATGATTGCTGTAAGAAATACAAAAGAATTAGAGCAAAAATACGATTTAAGTAGAATATCTGATGAAGAGATGATAACTGTATTAGGACGGATTAGAAGGAAAACAAAAATATAATAAAGAAAAATATCAAAGAAGAATTACATATCCAGCAAGGCAATTAAAACAAATAATATTAGAAATGAAACAAATTGAAAGAACAATACCAACAAATTGGAATGCATGGCAAAGAGCTAAGTATATTTAT
This sequence comes from uncultured Clostridiaceae bacterium, assembly GCA_950096965.1. Lineage (GTDB taxonomy): Bacteria > Bacillota > Clostridia > TANB77 > CAG-508 > UMGS1663. Next base: position 1,884 of record CATNCV010000097.1, read on the forward strand.
GAAGTTTTAGCTAATGGTATAGAATATAATCATAATAAACACGAATATTCTACACAGCAAAGCTCTAATTTATCTGTTTTATTAAGCAAAAAAGGAGTTTGTGCAGGATATTCATTATTATATAAAGAAATGATGGACAGGCAAGGTATAGAATGTGAATATGTTAGAGGAAAAGCAATTACTACAAGTGGACAAACAGGTACACATGCTTGGAACATACTTACTATTAATGGTCAAAGCTTTGGAGTTGATTTGACTTGGGAAGCTGAAGCAAAAAGGAGAGGAGAGCGAGGACTTCAATATTTTGGAGATAATCCTATATTTTTACAAACACATATTGCAGATGCAGATGAAAAGAAACTTAACTTAGTTAATTATACCAAAGAATCAATTGATGCTATATCAACAGATAATAGAAAAATTAAAAGAGAATATACACCTGAAGAAAAGATAGATATAATTAATTTTGCAATATCTGAAACGTATCAGAAATTTAAAGGAATGTATAATGAAAAAGAAGTAAAAAGAAGAATTAGCCAATCATTAAAAGATTATATTAAAGAAGGAAGAAAAACAGGTTTTACAAGGAATAATAATGCTAGAGAACAATTAATAGAAAACGTTACTAAGGAAGAAATGATAGGACTATTAGTTCAAAACTATGTGATACAAAATGCAAATGAACAAATAAATCTAAATCCTCTAAAGATGGCAACTATTAGTAATGTTAGAAAATATGGTTATAAACAAGCAATATCAGCTTTGGAAAAGTACATTAACAGTGGAGACGCTATGAGCTTTACAAGGCAAAATAATGCAAGATATATAGTACAAAATATATCACAAGAGCAAGCTATGGATTTAATAATTCAAGATATTATTAGCATAGAAATAGAAAAAGAGGAAAAAACAGAAATACTAAAAAATATAAATATTCAAGAAATGCAAAAACAATATTTTTCTGGAGACGAACTTGCAAGAGTTGCGAGTCCAAAACAACAGGGAATAATTTCAAAAGCAATGTCATGGATAAAAAGTAGAACAAAACAATTATATAATAATAGAACTAAAAATAATACTCATGTAAAAGAACAAAATAGAGAGAATGAATATCAAAAATAATGAAAGAGGTAAAGTATGGAATTTGAGGAAGCATGTAGTGAAATGGATTATATATTTGAACATATGAATCCTATTGATAAAGATAAAATTCCGGAAAAAGTAAGAAAATTTTTTAAAGATAATAAATCAATTTTTTATAAAGTGAATCTTGATCCTAGTAAAAATTTAGAAGAACAAGAATTAAAAGAAGAAACAAAAGCATTTATTACAATAATTAATTATAAATATCTTGCAGGAGAGAACGCAAAAGAAGAATTTAATGAACTATTAAATGATAATAGTTTAAACAAAATAGAAAACCTAAAAGAAGATGTTACAATGGTTGTATATAAAGAAAACAAAATATTAACATTCTTAAAAAAATTATTTAAAAATATAAAAAGTAGCATTGGGGACGGTTCGTAATCGGAAACAAGATAGAAAAGAACCACAAGTAGTACACAAAAATAATTTGGCTAGATTAGGAACTGTCCCCAAAAAATGCGGAAAACAGTAGTATCTAAAAGGAGAAAAAACAATGAACAAAACCATAAAAAAAGCAACTCGCCAAAGCTATGGCGAAGCCCTAGCAAAGCTAGGAAAAGAAAATAAAAACATAGTAGTGCTAGATGCAGACCTTTCAACAGCAACAAAAACAAACATATTTGCAAAAGAAAATCCAGAAAGATTTTTTGAAATGGGAATATCAGAACAAGACATGATGAGTACAGCAGCAGGATTTGCTACTTGCCGGAAAAATTCCATATGCAAGTACATTTGCCGTATTTGCAGCAGGAAGAGTCTATGACCAAATACGAAATAGCATATGTTATCCAAATTTAAACGTAAAAATTTGTAGCACACATGCAGGAATAACAGTAGGAGAAGATGGAGCAACACACCAAATGTTAGAAGACATTTCAATGATGAGAACACTTCCAAATATGACAGTAATGTCAGTATCAGATGATACACAAACAAAATGGGCAGTAGAAGAAATATCAAAAATAAAAGGACCTGTATATTTGAGGTTATCAAGAATGGAAACACCTATAATATATGACGAAACACAAAAATTTGAAATAGGAAAAGCAGTTCAAATAGGAGAAGGAACAGAGGCTAGCATAATAGCAACAGGAGATGTAGTATGTGAAGCAATAAAAGCAAAAGAAGAATTAGAAAAACAAGGAATAAATGTAAGAGTAATAGACATGCACACAATAAAACCAATAGATAAAGAAATAATAGTAAAATGTGCAAAAGAAACAAAGAAAATAATAACACTAGAAGACCATAGTATTATAGGAGGGCTAGGCTCAGCAGTATGTGAAGTACTATCAGAAGAATACCCATGTGAAGTAACAAGAATGGGGATAAACGACACATTTGGGAAATCTGGCAAAGCAGAGGAACTACTAAAATATTTTAAATTAACAAGTGAGGATATAATAGAAAAAGTTTTAGAATAAATAGAAAAATTATAAGACTAATGATAGAATATAGTTTTTTAAATAAGAAACTATGCATTGTCCCTTCCATATCAAAATGACATGGAGGGGATACCTTTTTATATAAACAACATTTTCGACAAAACTTCCAAAAGTTTGCTATTGCAACTTGTGGAAGTTTATGTTAATATAATTTTGTTTAGTATTTTATTTTAAATCTAATTAAACTTTTAGGAAAATCTTTCCTAAAATCTTTCCAAATTAATTAAAAATTAAAAATAAAGGAGTTGATATTATCGAGCTATTAGAATTAAAAAATGATTACACTTTTAAGCGTGTTTTCGGTTTTACAGGCAATGAAGCAATTACTAAAGATTTACTAAGTGCAGTATTAAAAGAGCCAGTAAATGATGTGAAACTAAACTGTAAAAGGATACTTGAAAGAGAAGTATTTGATGATAAGCTTGGAATATTAGATATCAGAGCAAAACTAAATAATAATATTGACTGTGATATCGAAATGCAAGTAGTAGATCAAAAAAATATAGAAAAAAGATTACTATTTTATTTAAGTAAAATGTATAGTCAAAATGTTAAAAAAGGTCAAAAATACAAAGAGACAAATAAATGTATAGCAATATTATTTACAAACTTTAACATAGAAAATCTTAAAGTAATTAAGAAATATAAAACAAAGTGGAATTTTAGAGAAGAAGATTACTCAGATGTAGTCTTGACAGATGCTATGGAAATTCATATAATAGAGTTATCCAAAATACAACAGTACTCAGAAAATAAAAAGCTAGATATTTGGGTTAATTTTATTAATGGAGTAGGTGATTTTGATATGAATAAAGCTAATGAACCAATAAAAAAAGCAAAGAAAATATTAGAGGAAATAAGTGATAATGAATATGAACAATATTTAGCTCACCTAAGAGAAAAGTACATATTAGATCAAAATAACTTATTAGATACAGGATATGAACGTGGACTAGAACAAGGAACTAGAAATGAAAGGTTAGAAATAGCAAAAAAATTAAAAGAAGAGAATATTGACATCGAAATAATTATAAAAACCACAGGATTAACGAAAGAAGAAATAGAAAAATTATAATTTTATATAATAGAATACTAAACAAAAAATGAACGAATAAATACATATTTATAAATAAAATGTATACTATTCGTTTATTATTTTTTTATAAATCATATTTTATAAAATTAACCACTTTTCCTTGCAAATATAACATTGTAATGATAAAATTAACCTATAAAAATAGGATTATTATATAAAAATATAAATACATAAGAAAGGGACGTTAAAAATGGCAAGAAGTAAAAGTAGAAGAAAGAAAGAAAAGAAAGTAAGCTTAGATGTAGCAGTAGTTTCAATGATAATTATGAGCATTCTGCTTGCAGTATTAATATATATGAAATCAGGTTTTATAGGTGAGCACCTAAGCCCAGCATTAGGTGGAATAATGGGATATATAAAATACATAGTACCAATAGGAATTTTTGCAATAGCAATATATATAGCTTGCAATAAGGAAAAAGATATTTTAAATAAAAAACTTATACAATATACAATTTTCCTAATATGCATATCAATTATACTTAGCGTATTCCAAATATCAGCAGGTCATATAAATATATCAAAAAATATAAAAGAGATAGTAGAGCAAGCATATTACCTAGGTGAAAGAAATATAGGTGGAGGAGTAATAGGAACACTTCTAGCAGCACCACTTATAAATATGTTAGGTTCTTTAGGAACAATAATATTAGCCTTAGGAGTAGCAATAGTATTAATAATATTCATATTTGCCATAAAACCAGCAGAACTAATAGCAAATACAGTAGATAATTTAGAAGAAAAAAGGCAAATAAGGAAAAAAGAAAGAAGAGAATATAAAGAGCAAGAAAGAAAAACAGAAAAAGTAAGTCCAATAAGACAAATAAATGAAATAGAAACAAGAAAAGAAACTTTAAGAGAAAGACGTAAGCGCGAAAAAGAAGAAGCTAGACGCAAAGCAATGGAAATTGACGAAAATCAATTAACAATAAACTTAAATGGACTAGAAGAAAACAATAAAATAAAAAAATATAACCATGATAAAGATGAATTAATACCTTTAGGTTTAGAAAATGAACAATTTAGACCAAACGTAATAGAAAGTAATTTATTCAAACAAGAAGTAGAAACAAAAGAAGAAAAAGTAAAAGAAGTATTAAACTTAGAACATACAATAGCAGTAGAAGAAGAAAACTACGAATTTCCGCCAGTAGAACTTTTAAGTGAAGGAGAATCAAAAGGACCAAAAGGAAGCAAAAAAGCAGTTACAGATACAGCAACAAAACTTCAAAAAACATTATACAGTTTTGGAGTATCAGCAAAAGTAGAAAATGTATCAGTAGGACCAGCAATAACAAGGTATGAACTAAAACCAGCTAGGGGCAACTCTTTCCAAGACATAAGAAAAAGAAGCGTTATGCTCATCTTGTAACTTGAAAACCTGAGAGCCTTTCAAATTTGATGCAAG
>CATNCV010000098.1 GCA_950096965.1 uncultured Clostridiaceae bacterium
TGGTTATGGTAAGAAATTTGAAGAAATGTTCACTATAACAAATGAAGAATTTGAAGAAGCAGTCCAAAAATGTAAAGAAGAATATAAAAATAGTAATATAATAGAACAAGAATATAAGATAAAACAAGAAGAATTATTTAACATATTTATAGATTGCTATGGGAAAGTAAATATTCATACAAAAGAAGGAATAAAAAGTTATGAAAATTTTGAAGAAATAGAAAAAATAACAAGCAAGAAAAATTTAAAAGACTTTAGAAAAGAATATTTAGAAAAAGTATACAAAAGAAAATAAAATTTATAATTAGGAAAGGAAGAAAGAAATTTATGAAAGTAAAAATATGTGGAATTAGTAACGAAATAGATGCTCTGACAGCAGTAAAATTAGGAGCAGATGCAATAGGATTTGTAATGGGAGGAAAAGTATTACCAGTAGAAGTAGAGCCATATGCACAAGCAGTTAGAGAAACAATAAAAAAATTTCCAGAAGGAGTAGATAGCTTTTTAGTAACTCATTTATTGAATGCAGAGGATATTTTAGCTTTAGCAAACTACATTCAAAGTACAGGAATTCAAATATCAGAAGATATAGACATAGAAGAAGTAAAAAAAGTAAGAAATAATACAACAAGAAAAATAATAAAAACAGTAGTAACAACAGATGAAAAAGCAGTAGAAAAACTAAAACTATATGAGCCATATTGTGATTTCTTCTTATTAGATTCAAGAGATAGTGGATATACAGGAGGAACAGGAAAAGAAAACAATTGGAAAATGTGCAGAGAATTAATTAAATTAACAAGTAAACCAGTATTTATAGCAGGAGGGCTAAACCCAGAGAATGTGAAAAGTGCAATAGAAGAAACAACTCCATATGGAGTAGATGTTTCAACAGGAATAAGCTGTTATAGTGAAAGTTATTTGAAAAAAGATAGAAAAGATGCAAATAAAATAGAAAAATTTATAAAAATATCAAAGGAGTATTAAATGGAAAAATTATTTGGAGAAGTAAATAACTTAAATATGTTTATTCACCCAAAATTTAATGAAAAGTTTAAATTTATGAATGAAAAACAAAGTATAGAATTGGCAAAAAAAGTATTAAGCGAATTTATAAAAACAAAAATAAAAAATATAGTTGTTATTGAAAGTGGTACTTCTCCATTAATTGCTATTATTAAAAAACTAAAAGAATATGAAAACACTAGTATTAACATATACCAAATAAAAATACCTAGAAATTTAAGCTTTAACTTATATGAATGGTTTAAAACATATTTAGAAAAACAAGAACTAGAAGAAACAATAACATATAATGAAAAACAAGTTACAAGAAAAGAAATACTAAAAATACTATGTAAAAAAGTTAACTTAGAAAAAAATGCAGGGAAAGAAAAATTTACAATATATGATAGTATAAAAAACGAAAAACAATATAGCGATAACCAAGAAATTAAAGAAATTCTAGAAGGAACAAAGCTATATGAGATATTTAACAGTCAATTTTTACTTTTTGATGAATACATAAATGCAGGAACAATAATAAGAAATTTTAATATAATTTGCACACTATTTACAAATAAACCAAACTTTAAAATATCAGCATACTGTATGTTTTTAGATAGTCCAGAAAATTATAAAAAAATAGCATTTACGCTATATAATAATAATACCGAGTTACAGGCTTATAAAAGTGGAGCATATCCATTTGAAAATAGAATTGATTTAATGGGCTATTACTATTTTATTACTGAAAAACACTTTGAAAAAATATACCTAGAAGACTTAGAGCGAGAAGTCAAAGCGTTGGATACAAATACAGATATAACTAAATTTTATAATAGTTTAAATAATTTGATTATAAAAAATGAATTATTAAAAAAATTAAAAGATAATTTACAAGAAAAGCAAGTAGATAAATATGTAACAAATAATGATATTATTCGTTTTATATTTAAATATATTGATGAAAAAATATATGGAAAAAACAAATATTCAGACTTTTTAGACCAAGTATTTGAACTATATGCACCAGCATGGTCACCAATGCCAATTAGCTTTCATATAGACTACTGGAACGGATTTGAAAAAATAAATCAAGAAGTTCATAAAATAGCTTTAGAAATAGAGCAAGAATATAAACAAAATAGATTTGTAATTATAGAGCTTGCGCTAAAAGAGCTAAACAGCCATAGAGAAAAATGGAAAGAAAAAATAAATAGAAAAATGGAGGAAAATAATGAAAATAATAGATATATCAATGGAATTAAATGAAAAAACAGTAGTATGGGTAGATGACGATAGCCCAAAACTAATACCTGTTGCAAGAATACCAAATGCACCAATAAATTTCACTTGGTTAGACTTTGGTTCTCATGCAGGAACACATATAGATGCACCATACTATTTATTTAATGAAAAATGGAAAAGTGATGAAGTTCCTTTTGAAGTTTTAATAGGAGATTGCCAAGTAATAGACCTATGTGATGTAGAAGACTATATAGAGATAGTAGACCTAAAAAAACACAATATTTCATCTAAAAGGATACTTTTAAAAACAAAGAATTCTTATGATAATATGGAAAAATACAATCCAAACCACGTTGCATTATCACAAGAAGCAGCAAAATATTTAAGAGATTTAGGTGTAAAATTAATAGGATATGATTATCAAAGTTTTGAAAGAAATGGAGAAGTGAATATACATAGAATATTTATGCAGGAAAATATAATATGTTTAGATAATTTAAGACTAAAAGAAGCGGAAGAAAAAGAATATAATTTAATTTGTTTACCAGTTAAAGTTACAGGAATAGATGCAGCACCATCAAGGGCAATATTAATAGAAAAATAAGAAAGAGGTGTTAACTATGGAGTATAAGGAATTTGTAAAAAGCTATAAAAATTTCCCAAAAGAGGGAGTATTATTTTGGGACTTTACCTACTTACTAAAAGATGTGGAAGCTAGGAAAAGAGCAATCGAAGAAATAAAACAATTTTTAAAAGAGAAAAAAGTTGACAAAATAGCAGCAATAGAATCAAAAGGTTTCACAATAGGTTCAATACTTGCTTATGAGTTAAACGTTCCATTAGTACTTATAAGAAAGCCAAACTTAATACCTGGAAAATATTATTCAGAAAGTTTTGTTAAAGAATATGGAACAGCCGAATATCAAATAAAAGAAGATAGCATACAAAAAGATGAAAATGTTGTTATTGTATATGATATTATGGCAGGGAGCGGAGCAAGCAAGGCAGGAATTAACTTAGTAGAAAAATGTGGAGGAAAAGTAACAGGGCTTGTATATATTACAGAATTAGAATATTTAAAAGGTAGAGAAGAGTTAAAAGGATATAATATATTTTCATTAGTAAAGGTAAGTGAGAAAAAATGATAAAAATCTTAAGTTTGGATTTACAAGGAACATTATCAGCAAGTAAATTTTCAGATAATTATTGGTTAGAAATATTACCACAAAAATATTCACATCAATATAAAATATCTATAGAAGAAGCAAAAAATATTTTAAAAGAAAAATTTAAAGAATATGGAATATATAATATTTTATATTATGATGACAAATATTGGTCTAACTATTTAAAATTTGATACAAGAGAGGAGTTAGACAAGTGCAATATAAAACCAGAAATAGATATGGAATTATATGATTTCATAAGTACAATAAAATTACCAAAAATAATAATATCAACAACAACAAATTTATTTATAGAAATAGAATTAAAAGAAAAGCAAAAAGAATTTGATAAAATTTATTCATGTGTAGATTACTTTAAAACAGGAGGAAAAACAAAACAAATATATGAAAAAATATGTAAAGAGCTAAAAGTAAAGCCAAATGAAATATTACATATTGGTGATAATAAAATAATGGACATAGAAAATGCACAAAAAGCTGGAATTAATACAATACTATTTAGCAATAATACACAAGAAGTAATACAAAAAATAAAAGAATATATGAAGGGATAGACTAGAGAATATAACAATACAAAAAGAAGAAGTAAGTAATAAGGAATATGTTACATTAGAAGAACTTTTTAGTTTAATAAAACAAGAAAAAATATTACCTCATAAAATACAATATATGGTATTAAAAGAAATTTTAAAATAATAGGAGAAAAGTATGATTATTGCCATTGAAGGAATGGATGGAGTGGGAAAAACAACAGTAGCCAAAAGCATAGAAAAAAGTTTAGGTTATAAATATGTAAAAGATCCGTTAAAAGAATTACTAGAAATAAGTGAAGAACATTTAAAGAAGATATCAGATAAAATTTTTAGCTATGAAGAAGATAAAATAAAAGCTTGGTATTTAGCTCTTGGCGATATATATGCACTAAAAAATTATAAGAATGAAAACATTGTTATGGATAGACATATATTATTAAATTATTTTTGGAATGGAAATAAAGAAAGTGAGAAAATATTTGAAACTCAAATAAAATTATTTGGGAGGCCACAATTAACTATTGTTTTATATGCAAGCCCAGAAGTAAGGATGAAAAGAATAGTAAACAGAAATCCAAATGACCCAGATTTACAAAAACTAAAAATGAAAGAATATGGATATGATAAATTAGTTCAATTTCTAGAAAAATATGAATATAATTATGTTTTAGTAAATACACAAGAAAAGTCAATAAATGAAGTAATAGAAGAATGCAAAAATATAATTTTAAGGAGTATATAAGTAAAAATGATAGATAATTATAAATTAGAAAATGGAGTAAATGTGCCAATATTAGGATATGGAACTTGGCAAATACAAAATGGAGAAGAAGTAGTACAAGCAGTAAAACAAGCAATAGAGGTAGGTTATAGACATATAGACACAGCAGGAGTATATGGAAATGAAGAAGGTATAGGAACTGCTATAAAAGAGTCGAAAGTAAAAAGAGAAGAATTATTTATTGCAAGTAAACTATCAAACGATTATAGAGGCTATGAGACAACTATAAAAGCATTTGAAGAAACCTTAGAAAAATTAGGGTTAGACTATTTAGATTTATATTTAATACATTGGCCAGCAGCAAGGGGAAAGAAAGAAGAATGTGAAAAAATAAATATTGAAACATGGAGAGCATTTGAATATTTATATAAAAAAGGAAAAATAAAAGCAATAGGAGTTAGTAACTTTTTAGCACATCATTTAAAACCAATTATAGAAAATTGTGAAATAAAACCAATGATAAATCAAATAGAATATCACCCTGGGCAAATGCAAAAAGATATTGTAGAATACTGCATAAATAATAATATAATATTAGAGGCATGGAGTCCACTAGGAACAGGAAAAATGCTAGAAAATATAAAATTGCAAGAAATAGCAAAAAAATATAATAAATCTGTTGCACAATTATGCATAAAGTGGTGTATACAAAATAAAGTAATACCTATCACAAAAACAATAAATAAAAATAGAATGTTAGAAAATATAAAAGTATTTGACTTTGAAATATCGAAAGAAGATATGCAAGAAATAAATAATATTCCATATTTTGCAGGATCTGGATTACACCCAGATGAAATTGATTTTTAAAGGATTGATTATAGTATTCTTATTTATATAAAAAACTTCTAATATTGTAGAAAAAAATTAAAAAATCGTTTTGAATTTAGTAAATAAGTTCAAAACGATTTTTAATTTAAAAATTTATTATAGTTTATTTTTTAAACCATAGTTCCACCATTGACATGAATAACCTGACCAGTAACATATCTAGAGTCATTACTTGCTAAATACAAATAAGCAGGGGCAAGTTCAAAAGGTTGGCCAGCCCTTTTTAAAGGTACATCAGTACCAAATATTTCTACTTCATTAGCAGAAAAACTAGAAGGAATTAGTGGTGTCCAAATAGGACCGAGGGGCAACAGCATTTACACGTATTTTTTGGTCTGCAAGGGAAAGTGCAAGTGATTTAGTAAATACAGTAATAGCACCTTTAGTACTAGAATAATCAATTAATGTTTTATGCCCTTCAAAAGCAGTTATAGAAGTAGTATTAATAATACTACTATTAGTTTTTAAATGGGGAAGAACAGCTTTAGTAAGATAGAAGAAAGAAAATATATTAGTTTCAAAAGTAGCTTTTAATTGTTCAGAGGTAATATCTAAAATACTGTTTTGTGGGTATTGAACACCAGCATTATTTACTAAAATATCAATTTTGCCAAAAGTTTTTATTGTATTTTCAGCAATAAAGGTTGAAAATTCTTCTTTTCTTAAGTCTCCTTCCATTAAAATACAACGTCTTCCAAGAGTTTCGATATAGTTTTTAGTATATTCAGCATCTTTCTTTTCATTTAAATATACAATAACAATATCTGCTCCTTCTTTAGCAAATAAAACTGAAACAGCTCTACCAATTCCGCTATCACCACCAGTAACAATAGCAACTTTTCCATATAGTTTATTGCTAGGAACATAGGCAGGGTCTTCAAAAATAGGAAGTGGGTTCATTTCATATTCCATTCCAGGTTGTACATTTTGGTGTTGCTTAGGAAAAGTAAGAGGTGTTCTAACATTTTCATCTTTATAACCAATATATGGGTATTCTGGGTACATATAATCTCTCCTTTTTAATAAATTGTTGACATTAGTAGTATATGAAAAAAGCTTTTAAATATACTAGTAGTATTTTTAGGTAAGAGAAGAATATATGTTATAAATACCAATATTTTTTATTGAATAAGAAATATTTTATAAAATGGAGATAA
>CATNCV010000099.1 GCA_950096965.1 uncultured Clostridiaceae bacterium
TCCATTTTTTACTTTTTCATTCTTCTTTTACTTATCTCGTATTATTAATGCAATTTTAACTTATTATACATTAAAAGTCAATAACACAAAACAAGTTATTCTATACTTATAAAAGGGAGATGATCTTATGTATAATAGAATTCGTGAGTTACGTGAAGACCATGATCTTACACAAACTCAAATTGCAAAAATTTTGAATATGTCTCAAACTGGTTATTCGCAGTATGAAATTGGAAGAAATGATATTCCAACAAAAATTCTTATTGCTCTTTCTAAATATTACAACACTTCTGTTGATTATTTACTAGGAGTTACTGATGAAGCCAAACCATATTCTAAAAAAGTAAGTTAATTTATATTAGCTTGAAAAGAGATAGAATCTGTTAAAATTCTATCTCTTTTTTGTTTTCTATTGAGTAGCTTTCATAATGTATATTACATTAGTGGCAATTTTGCTATTATCAGTTGTTTTAATATTTACACTTATTTTGATTCCCATCTTCCGAATATTCCACATGGAAGTATTAATTTTGAGTTTGTCATTGGAAGTCCTATTTCTCCATTTTGTACTTTTCCTCCATATTTTTTTGTTATATTCAAATTTAATATATTTTCTAGTACAGTGCTTGATATTCCTGTTGTATATGAGTTTATTAGGAAAAATAGTGGTTTTTCTGATAATACATTAGAACATAATTCTACTAGTTCACATATGTTTTCTTCAAATTTCCATACTTCTCCATTTGCCCCTCTTCCGTATGATGGTGGATCCATTATTATTGCATCATATTTGTTTCCTCTTCTTATCTCTCGATTTACAAATTTTACTACATCATCTACTATATATCTTACTGGTCTATTTTGAAGACCTGATGATATAATATTTTCTTTTGCCCATGTCACCATTCCTTTTGAGCTATCTACATGACATACATTTGCTCCTGCATATGCGCAAGCTACAGTTGCTCCTCCTGTGTATGCAAATAGATTTAATACTTTTATTTCTCTTTTTGCATTTTCTATTTTTTCTATCATCCAATCCCAATTTGCTGCTTGTTCTGGAAATAAACCAGTATGCTTAAACCCCATTGGCTTTATATTAAATGTTAAGTTTTTATAGTTTATTTGCCATGAATTTGGAACTTTCTTTTTATATTGCCAACTTCCTCCTCCTGTATTACTTCTATTATATCTCGCATTTGCTTCATTCCACTTTTTAGGAAAACTTTTTTCTCTCCATATTATTTGTGGGTCTGGCCTTACTAGTATAATATCTTTCCATCTCTCTAATTTTTCTCCATTTGCCATATCTATAATTTCGTAATCTTTCCAATTATTTGCTATTATCATTTCTATTTCCTACCTTTATTTATTTTTGTAAGAAAATTATAGCAGATTTTATATAATATTTCAATGATTGTTATAAAGTAACTAGCAAATTAATAAAACTAGATACCATCCATACATCTATTGTAACTAATATAATAATTAGTCCTAATGTATTAATAATAAATTTATTACTCATATATATATTAAGCAATTTTTTTACATATTTCCTTTCTTTTAATTTGGTAGTTTGTCCATACCTAACATTAAAAATTACATCTTTTGTGTATTCCATAATAAAATCCCCCTAAAATTTATTCTTATTATATATATATTCATATATGTGCATTTTTATGAAATAAATCGTACACAAAATTATTTTATAATTCTACATTATTTGCCAGTTAAATAAAAAAAATTGTTTTATTTAAAATTAATTGACTATTGTGTAGAATTTTATCGAAAAGTTTTTTATAAAATATTATGAATTATGTTCACAACAAAACTAAAATATGCTATAATCAAAACATTCTATCTAGCACAATTTGTGCTTTTATAATTTAATCAAAAAAATTAAAATCAAATTATAATTTTAAATTAATTGAATTTAAATTCCAAGTTAAATCCAAAATTAAAATTTTAAACCAAATAAGAAATAAAAAGGAGGTATAGTCTATTTATAAAATAAAGCACTAATTAAACTATATAGGAAATATTTATAAGAAAGGTGTATCAAATGCTTGCATATAGAAAAAGTAATTGGTATAATACAGGTACTATATGAAGAAAAAAACAAAAGTAAATGAGTCATTAAACTTAAAAGATGATATAATATTTAAAGTATTTTTTAGCAGAAAAGGAAATGAAGAATTTTTAATAGACTTCCTAAAATCACTACTAAAAATAGATATAAAAGAAATAAAAATACAAGAAGAAGTAAACTTAGAAAAATTAAGCAAAAAAGAAAAAGGTGGAAGGTTAGACTTACAAGCAAAATTAGACAATGGAACAATAGTAAATATAGAAATGCAACTAAAAAATAATCATAATATAGAAGAAAGAACAACATACTATAGTTCAAAAGTAATAGCCAGAGAAACAGAGTGTGGAACAGAATATAAAGACATTAAACAAGTAATAATGATAAATATATTAGACTATGAAATGTTAGGATTTGATGAATACATATCAGAAACTGCTGTAGTACTAGATAAACACAGAGAATATGAAGTATTAAAAGGAATAAAATGGTATTTTATAGAACTACCAAAATTTAGAAAACAAAATCCTGATATGAATAAAAAAATAAATCAATGGCTAGCATTCATTGATGATTACGATAGGGGGTTAGTAAAAATGGCTGAGGAAAAAAATGAAACATTAAAAAAGGCAAGGTTGCAAATATCATATTTAACAGGAGATGAAGAAGCTAAAAGAATGCAATGGCTAGAAGAAAAATGGGAAATGGATAGAGTAAGTGAACTAGGATATGCAAGAAGAGAAGGAATAAAAGAGGGAAAAAAGGAAAATCAAATATTTACTGTAAAACAATTATTGAAAATGAATATGAAAATAGAAGATATAGTTAAAATAACAAACTTAAGTGAAAAAGAAATTGAAGAAATAAAGAAAGATTTAAAATACGAGTGTATCGGAAAGTTTGTGTAAACTTTAAACTTCTTATGATAATTTTTTAAAATTTGATAATTGAATTGACAAAATTATATTTTTAAGTTAAATATATATTAATCTATGGTATATGAAATTGTCAAGGTTCAATTAACAAGGCATGTGAAAATTCGTTTTTTACATGCTTTATTTTTATATTAATATGGTAAGTATTACCATCAATTAATATCTACTCTATCTGGAAAATATGTATGTAATTCGATATACTCTTTATAAAATTTCTATACTAAAACACAAATAATTGTGGCTCTTTACATTGAACCACAATTATTTACATTTCTATTTTTTTATTTTTATTCTAATTACTAAATATATATTAATTATTACTAGTGCTATTATTATAGCTTTAATTATTAGTGTGTTTTCTCCTGTTTGTGGAAGAATTTCTGGTGCTTTATTCTCTTTTTGTTCTTCTTTTATGTTTTCTAGTTTTCCAGCAGTTTCACCTTTCTGTTCTTCTTGTTTTTCATTATATATTATTCCTTTAGTATCATTTTTAAATGTTACTGTTCCATCTTTTTTTACCAAAACTTCATATTCTTTTTCATCTATTATATATCCATTTTGTGTAGTTATTTGTTTATATTTATATTTTCCTTCTTCTATATTTGAAAATGTTACATTTCCCTTTTTATCAGTTTTAGTACTTATTTTATTACCATCTTTATCATATATACTTATTGTTGAATCAATTATTGGCGTTTTGTTATCTTTGTCTAGTACTGTTATTGTAAATTTTAGTTTTTCATTTATTACTCTTAAAGTTATTTCTTCTCCTGTATTTACATCTAATATTTTTCCATCTTTTGTAAATTTAAATGTTATTTTATTATTATTTAATATATGTTTTGCTGGTGCTTCTATTTCTTCTAAAGTATATATTCCTTCTTTCAATCCTTTAATTGTATAAATACCTTTTGAATTTGTTATTCCATTTCTTATGATTTCTCCATTTTCATTCTTTACTTGAAATTTTGCACCTTCTAGTACTTTTTTGTCTTCATCTATTTTTAATACTGGAATTTCATAATCTTTAAGTTCTATTTTAAATTCTAAGAACCTAATTTTACTCAATTTTGAACAATCATGTTGTAAATATGAAGCAATTAGTCCAAAGTCTTCTCCACTATGTTTAGAATAGTCTAAATCTAAATTTAGTATTTCTTTTTCGTTGTCTATTACACTAACATTTGTAGGTGATACTTTCATAATTAAGTTATGCATACTACTTGATGTTTTATTTACCTTTTTTAATAAGTTTCCATATGATGCAATTGTTGTATTAGGCATTATTTCAAACTTTGTGGTGTCTACATTATCTAGTCTATAAATACATATGTCTTTTTCTCTTATTAATAGAACATAGCCTGATAGTATATCATTTTCCTTTTTACTATTAAATATAAAACCTGCACCATCTAGTGTATGATAATTAGCTTTGGTTTCATCTATTCTAAATCTAAAAATTTTCTCTCCAGCATTTAAATACTTCTTATATAAATAGTCTTTGTAAGAAGTTACTCCATAACCAAAAAAATCTATTGACTGATTCTCATTTACAACAATATGTTTTCCATTATAAGCTTTATCATTAGTAGTAGTCCTTGTATACCATTCCCAATAATCAGAATTAAAGTAATTTTCATTTTCTTCTTTTAGTGCTTTTATATTAATATTTTTACATGATTTTAATGGCATTATTTCTTTTTGTCTATTCAAATATATATTCATTGCTAATAATAACATTATACTTAATAGTAGTATACATACTTTTAATATGATTTTATATTTCTCTTTGTACATATATTATCCTCCTATACATTAATTAAATATTATTTGTCATTATAAATAGCAAATTTTTCTTTGGTTAAATTTACTACTCTATATTATAACTTCTTTAAGTAAAAGTCATCACTTTTAGCTTAGGTGATTTACCCTATATAAGTTACATTTTATATTACTTTTCTATTATATCACTTTTTTCTTAGTGCTTCAAGCGTTGACATAATTTTTTTAATATTTATATAGAATTATTATATATATTGACTAACACTTTATAATTTAATATAATTATACTACAAAAATTATCTATGAATGGGGGATGGAATATGGATGATTATATAATGGGATATGCAAATTTAATGAATTTGAGTTATTCAGCTCTAGCAGGTCTATCAATAATTCTTATCATGTTTGTAATATTTATGGGGCTTTGCACTATAATTGCTTTTTGTGGATATATTTTGAAATGTATTTCTTTATATAAAATATCAAACGAAAAGTTCAAATGGTTGTGCTGGGTTCCTGTATTTAATAATATTATATTAACAAAAATTGCATTCAGTAATTATATATTAGGTGTTATAATGTCATTTTGTTTGCTATGTGTTATATTTATTCCTAATAATTTTAGTAGTATTTTACTATTTACCTATTTTATAATATATATAATTAGTAGTTATAAGGTATATAAAATATATAGTAAAAATTACATATTACTAACTATAGTATCTGTATTAACTTTAACTTTAGCAATACCTTTTATATTATTTTCTATAAGAAATAAAAAAGAGCGTGTTGATATATCTAATAGTTAAATATTCATTAAACAAAAGTAACCAAAATTATTAAACTTTTCGTTCTATAATTTTGGTTACTTTTTATAATTTTTATAATTAGTATACTTCTTAATATTTTTTACATATTTCCATAGTAGCTATCAATTAAAATTTGTTTAATTTCCGCAACTAGTGGAAGACGTGGATTAGCATTAGTACATTGGTCTTCAAATGCTCTATCTGATAACATATCTATTTTTTCAAGCCATTCTTGTTCATCTATTCCTTGTTCTTTGAATGATGCTGGTATTCCTAAATCACTATTTAACTTTTTAATTTCTTCTATTAAGGAATTTACTCCTTCTTCATTTGTATATGCTGGAAATCCCATTTTTCTTGATAAATCAGCATATTTTTGGTCTGCTATAAAATATTCATATTTAGGGAATGATACAAACTTTGTTGGTTTAGTAGCATTGTATTTTATTACATATGGCAGAAGTATTGCATTTATTCTTCCATGTGGCAAGTGAAATTCTCCACCTATTTTGTGTGCTATTGAATGGTTTACTCCTAAAAATGCATTTGTAAATGCCATTCCTGCTATTGTACTTGCATTGTGCATTTTTTCACGAGCTGTTTTGTCGCTTCCATTGTTATATGCTGTTCTTAAATTTTTAAATACTAATTCAACTGCTTTTTCTGCCAAACCATCTGTATAGTCTGATGCCATATTTGAAACATATGCTTCTATAGCATGTGTTAATACATCCATACCTGTATCTGCTGTTATTCTTTGTGGAAGGCTCATTACTAGGTCTGGGTCTACTATGGCTACATCTGGTGTTAGTTCGTAGTCTGCTAATGGATATTTTTTATTTATTGTTTTATCTGTAATTACTGCAAATGATGTAACTTTGCAATGTCACGGCGATACACTAGAACACCCGGACATGCCTGCCATGTGGAAGCTCTCATCACACCATTCTGATCGCTTGCAACAGTCTTTGTAAATTCAAACTGATCTGCCAGATCGGTATCA
>CATNCV010000100.1 GCA_950096965.1 uncultured Clostridiaceae bacterium
AGATTATTTTTGTTCGTTGCTTAAAGTGCTTCTCTATCTTGTTTCCGCATTGGGGACAGTCCCTCTTGGGACATCTTCGATTACCCAAGGGGGTGCTTTTTGTTTTTTACTTCTTGTTTTTCTCTACTCTTTATTCTTTCTTTGCTTGGCTCCCGATTGGGTACATTTGTTGTTTTTTCTACATTATTTTTGTTTTTCATTATTTCTTTATTTTGTATCTTGTTTTTGTTACCCAATCTAGTCTTTCTGCACCCATTCAGGGACAGTCCCCAATGCTAGTCTAGTCTTTGTTCTATTTCTTTTATTATTTGGCATTTTAGGTCTTCGTTTGGTATTGTTTCTATTATTTTGTTGAATTTAGCTTTTATTATTAGTTTGTTGGCTTCTTTTTGTGTTAGTCCTCTACTCATTATATAGAATAGCTCTTTTTTGCCTATTTTTCCGTGTGCTTGTGCTGTGGTTTCCTTGTACATCTTCTTCTGAGCATAGTAGCATTGGTAGGGCTTTTGATTTTGCTGTGTTTGATAGTAAGGTGCATGCTTCTTCTTCGTTTCCGTATTGCTTTTTTTGAACCTTTCTTAAAGTCTATCGTTCCTTTGAAGTTCTTTTTGGCTTTGTCCGTTAGGGCTCCTTGTACTTCTATGTTTACTTTTGTTTTTTCGCCTTGTAGATGTGTTATGTAGTTTAAGTCAAATTGTTGCTCTTCTTTTCCTAGGTATATTGTGTTTATATTGTTTTCTGAGAAATTTCCTTTTAGGTTTGAGTAGTAGTTTGTTATGCTGTTTTTTCCTCCAAAGTCTATTATCCAATATGTTACTTTTGCATTTTCTTCTAAAGTGTTTTGGATTGATAGGAAGTTGTTTGAGTTTATATCTATTAAGTTTACTAGTATTATATTCAGGTTAGAGTTTGGTTTTGCTATTACGTTTATTATTCCGTTGTGGTAGGCTTTTATATCTTCCACTGATTCATATTTTATTGTTATTGTCCCTCCGTGAGTTTTCTTTGGATACTATTTCAATGTTTTCTACTAACCTAGTGTTTTGTTTATCAAATTTGAAGTCTATTTGTGCATTTTCATTATTTTGTACATGTATTTTTATTTTTTGATTTGAGTTTTGTTTTACTTGGTTTTCTAATGTTTTTGATAAGCCATATATTAAATTATTTGTATTTATATTGTTTGTATATTCTACACCTGTTATTGAAACATTTTTAAATTGACTTATGCTTTTTGGTAGTTCTATGTTTTCTAATTCTATATTATTTATATTGTAATTTCTTGCAGTTCTTATTGGTGTTTCGTTTAATTTTAGGTTTGGCATGTTGGTTTTCCTTTCTATATTTGCATATTTATGTAAAATGTGTTATGATAGTAATGTAACAAGTTAATAACTTTATTTTGAAAGAGAGGTTTGCTTTATGAAAAAAGGTACTGTTATTGCTGTATTGTTCTTTGCTCTTTTTCTTGTGGGGCTTGGACTACTCATTACTAGTTCACTTGAAAATGGTGCACTGGTTATTGCAGGTGTAATCTGTATCTGTACAGCATTTTTAATCGTCAGTATTGCTACTGTATTTCTTAAAGATGGTGAATAAGGATATATCTTAAAATCTCTTGCTACTGCCTTAAATTTTGGGCAGTAGTTTTTCTTTTTTATTTTCTGTGTTATTTCCACTATTTAGTCTGCACTTATAAGTTGTTCTTCTTGGGTTCCAATATTTGGACAGTTCCCTAATCTAGCCAGATTATTTTTGTTTGTTGCTTAAAGTGCTTCTATATCTTGTTTCCGCGTTGAGGACAGTCCCTCTTGGGACATCTTCGATTACCCAAGGGGGTGCTTTTGGTTTTTTACTTCTTGTTTTTCTCTACCCTTGTAAGTTATTTTTCTTGACTTCCGCATTGGGGACAGTTCCTAATCTATCCAGATTATTTTTGTCTTTTACTTGAAGTTCTTCTCTATCTTGTTTCCGATTACGAACCGTCCCCAAAGCTACTCTCTCGTGTTTTTTTGCACCCATTCAGGGACAGTCCCCAATGCTAGTGACACCCCAGTGCTAGCAACATCCCTATGCTACTGCTAGCCTATTGAGCCTTCTAGTTCTAGGTTTATTAGGTTGTTCATTTCTACGGCGTATTCTATTGGGAGTTCTTTGGAGATTGGGTAGGCGAAACCTCGTACTATCATGGCTTTGGCATCTTCTTCTGATAAGCCTCTACTCATTAGGTAGAATATTGTCTTGTCACTTATTTTTCCTATTTTTGCTTCGTGTGAGAATTCTACGTCGTCTGCTTTTATGTCACTGGTTGGTATTGTGTCTGATATTGATTTGTCGTCTAGCATTAGTGATTCACATGAGACTGATGATTTTGAGCCTTTGGCATTTTCGTTTATTCGTACTAGTGAACGGTAGGTACATTTTCCTCCGTTTTTTGATATTGATTTTGCGTTTACTACACTTGATGTGTTTGGCGCATTGTGTACTACTTTGAAACCATTATCTAGGTTTTGCCCTGCTCCTGCAAATGATATTCCTGTGAATTCTGTTTTTGCTCCTTCTCCGTTTAATATACTCATTGGATATAGCATTGATATTTTTGAGCCGAATGAGCCTGATACCCAGTCTATTTGTGCATTTTTTCCGCATATCGCCTTTTTTGTGTTTAGATTTAACATGTTTTTTGACCAGTTTTCTATTGTTGAGTATCTTAAATATGCGTTGTCTTTTACATATAGTTCTACACATCCTGCGTGTAAGTTTACTTTGTTATATTTTGGTGCACTACAACCTTCTATAAAGTGAAGGCTTGCGTTGTTCTCTACTATTATTAGTGTGTGTTCAAATTGACCTGATTCTGGTGAGTTTAGTCTGAAGTATGATTGAAGTGGTATATCTACGTGTACATTTTTTGGTACATATACAAATGAACCTCCTGACCATACTGCTCCATGTAATGCTACAAATTTGTGGTCATGTACTGGTACACATTTCATGAAGTGTGCTTTTACTAGCTCTGGGTATTCTCTTACTGCTGTTTCCATGTCTGTGTATATTACACCTTGTTTTATTAGCTCTTCTTTCATACTGTGGTATACTACTTCTGAGTCGTATTGCGCTCCTACTCCTGCTAGTGATGTTTTTTCTGCTTCTGGAATTCCTAGTTTTTCAAATGTGTCTTTTATATCTTCTGGCACTTCTTCCCAAGAGTTATTTAGTTTTGATTGTGGTTTTACATAGGTTGATATTTCGTCCATGTTAAGTTCTGATAGGTCTGGTCCCCAAGTTGGTAATTCTAATTTGTTGTAGACTTCTAGTGCTTTTAGTCTAAATTCTTTCATCCAGTCGGGGTCGTTTTTTTGTTTTGATAGTTCTTCTATTATTTCTTTAGTTAAACCTTTTTTTATTTTGTATTCGTATTTGTCTTTGTTTTTTATGTCGTAGATATTTCGGTTTATTTCTTGTAGGTTTGTTTTTGACATTTTTGGTTTCCTTTCACTTTTTTGACTTTTTTTGTATTTTATGTTATACTATATTTATAATTTATTTGAGGAGGTTCTATATATGAGTAGATATTTTCTTATTGGTTTAGGTTCAGCCATAGTTGGTTCCTCGGTGGTTTTCCTGATTTCAGCCCACCAACCTGCAATGATAATTCCGATTTGTATTGGAATTGGTCTTGTTGCTAGTTCTATTAAGAGCAAGGGTTAAATACCCTTGTTTTCTTTTTGTTTATAATTATATCTGCAATTTGAACGTGGTATTTCTTTGCTGGCACTTGTTTGTTTCTATTATTTTTGTTTTACAATTATTTTAATTTTCTATCTTGTTTCCGCTGTTTAGGACAGTCCCTCTTGGGACATCTTCGATTACCCAAGGGAGTGCTTTTTGTTTTTTACTTCTTGTCTTTCTCTACCCTTATAAGTTATTTTTCTTGGCTTCCGCATTGGGGACAGTTCCTAATCTAGCCAGATTATTTTTGTTCGTTACTTAAATTTCTTCTCTATCTTGTTTCCGATTACGAACCGTCCCCAAAGCTACCCTCTCTTGTTTTTTCTGCACCCATTCAGGAACAGTTCCCAATGCTAGTGACAACCCTAAATACTAGTTTTTATTTATATTCGCTGTAGCCGTTTTCTTCTATTTGTTTTGCTAGGTCTTGTGTACCTGTTTTTACTATTTTTCCGTTTACTAGAATGTGGACGTAGTCTACTTTTAGGCTATGCAATATTTTTGTGTTGTGGGTTATTATTAGTATTCCATTTTCGTTGTTTTTAAACATTTCTATTCCTTTTGATACTGTTTTTATTGCGTCTACGTCTAGCCCTGAGTCTGTTTCATCTAGGATTGCTAGTTTTGGGTTTAGTACTAGCATTTGAAGTATTTCGTTTTTCTTTTTTTCTCCTCCTGAAAATCCTACGTTTAGACTTCTTTCCATATTCTTTGAGTTCATGTTTAGTTCTTTCATATATTTTGCAAGTTCTTCTTTAAATTCAAATATTTTTACTGGTTTTCCTGTTATTTTGTTTTTTGCATATTTTAGGAAATTTGTAACTGTTACTCCTGGTATTTCTTCTGGTAATTGGAATGACATAAATATCCCTTTTCTTGCTATTTCGTCTGTTTTTAAGTTTGTTATATCTTCTTTTTCAAAATTTATGGTTCCATTTGTTTTTGTGTATTCTGGGTTATTTAGTATTGCATTTGCTGTTGTAGTTTTACCGTGAACCATTTGGTCCCATTATTACATGAATTTCTCCTTTATTTATTTTTAAATTTATTCCTTTTAAAATTTCCTTATTTTCTGCATTTACATATAAATCTTTTATTTCTAATAATGTATTTTCCATAGTTTTCCTTCCTTAATTTATTTTATTATAGTTGATAATTTAGGTTGTTTTATTTGTAGGGGTCGCCTTTTGGGCGACCCGCTCTTCGAAGAACATTCCCTAAATATATTTTATTTAAGCATTTTCGTTGGAGTGTGGGTCGCCCTTTAGTAGCCACCCCTACAAAATTATGATTATTTACTTTTTATTGGTTCTACGTGCACAACTCCTACATTTTTCTTTATTAATATCATAATCGCAATCTAAACTATTTAAATCTAAAACCTTATGCACATATTTAGCAAGTTTATTTACTGTTTCATCTGTTATTGTAGATTTTATATTTTCTGCTTCTTTTTTAGCTTTCTCTTCTTCTATATTTAAAACATCTTTTAAAAACAAATAAACAATATCATATGCCTCTAATATCTTTTTAGCCAAGTTTTCTCCTTCCTGTGTCATTTCTATTGTTCCATAAGATTCATAGTTTAGAAGCCCATTATCTTTTAAATTATATATTGCTTTATTTACACTTGCTTTTGTACAGTTCATTTTTTCTGCAATATCTGTAACTCGTATATTATTATTTTGCTTTTTTAGTATATACATTGTTTTTAAATACTCTTCTAATGCTTTTGATACCATTTTATCTCCTTTTATTCTTCTTGTTAACTTTGGTTAACATTATATAACTTTTATATTTGTTTGTCAAGGTTAACATCGTTTTAACTGTATTTAATTTATGATAAGATCACCTTGAAAGTTTGTAAACGAATATTTCACCTTAACTGTATAAAAATAGAAAATTTAGTAATAATAGGAAGGTGGAATATTTAATGTTAAAACAAAAAGATTTAAAAAGAGCTACTTTAATTGAAGCATGTATAAAAGGAGAATGTACTATAAAACAAGTTGCAAATGCTTTAGGTCTTTCCGAACGTCGTGTAAAACAAATTAAAAAGGAGGTAAAAGAAAACGGCGTTAAATCCATTGAACATGGAAATCGTGGTAGAAAACCTAAAAACACAATATCATATGAAACACGAAAAAGAATACTAGAACTTAGAAGCTCTTACGAATATGAAATATCTAATTTTAAACACTTTCAAGAATTATTAAAAGAGCGTGAAAACATTGATATATCATATTCTGCACTATACAATATATTGCGAAATGCTGGTATAAAAAGTCCTAAAAAACATAGTAAAACTAAGTTACATCACAGAAGAAAAAGGAAAGAATCAGAAGGAATGATGTTACAAGCTGATGGAACACCTTTTGACTGGTTTGGAAATGGTAACCAATATTCTCTTCATGGATTTATTGACGATGCTACTGGTAAAATTACGGGATTATATATGTGTAAAAATGAATGTTTACTTGGATATTTAGAAGTGTTACGTCAAACAATCGAAAATTATGGAATTCCTATTTCTCTTTATCCAGATAAATACAGTGTGTTTTTCCCACCAAAAAAAGTTAACGACCATATAACTTTGGAAGAACAGTTAAATGGTCGTGAAAAAGGTATTACTCAATTTGGTAGAATTGTAGAAGAACTTGGTATAGAAATGTTTGCTGCATCTTCTCCTCAAGCTAAAGGAAGGAT
>CATNCV010000101.1 GCA_950096965.1 uncultured Clostridiaceae bacterium
TTTGTTTCTTTATCTATTCTTGCTTCTTCTAATATTAATTCTAATTTTTCCCTTGCTACCGTTTCATTATACTTACTTTTTGCTTCTTTTGCTCTTTTAAATATCCCATTTTCTCCTATGCTTATATTTATAACTATTCCCGCTAAAATAATTAAAATAATTATTGTTATTACTAGTGATATTAGAGTTATTCCATTATTATATTGGGTGTCTTTATCTATATTGTTTTTTATATTTTCCCCTTTGCTTAAAATATTTAATGTATTTATATCATATTTTTTTAGTTCATACTTATTACTTTTCATTTGTTCCTCCTTTGCTTTTTATATGGTTTCCTTTATTAATGAATTTTATTATATAGTAACACTAAGATATTTTCAAGTATCTTATTTATATATTCTTTTTATATTAAAATTTTTTAAGGAGGTATTTATGATAAATTTTAATATAGAAGAATTATTAAAAAAGCAAAATAAGTCAAAGTATTGGTTGTGTCAACAAATGAATATTACAAATAGAAATTTAAATCGTGTAATAAATGGAGAAACAGATTCTATCTCTTTTAAATATTTAGAGAGTTTTTGTAAATATCTTTCTTGTTCCATTGAAGATTTAATTAAAATTGTTTAAAAAAGTAAGCTCTATGCTTGTTACTACTTATATAAGTAGTATTATTATAATATTAAAATCTAAATTAAAAGGAATGTTCCCTGTAAAATGCAGAGTCCATTCCTAATATACTAATTTTTTGTTTAACTCAATTTTTCTCTTTTATTTTTCTTATGAATTTCTTATTGTCTATTTTTTATTAATCTCTATTAAATATTAATTTTATTCCCCATAATCCAGAAATTCCTACTAAAATATAAATAATTCTACTTATAACTGATAATCCTCCAAATACTGTTTCTACTAAGTTAAAATTAAATATTCCTATTAGCCCCCAGTTTATGGCACCTATAATTATTAATACAAGAGCTATTGTGTCTATAATTTTCATAACTCTCTCCTTTCATTTTATACTAATTCTAATCTTAGTATATATATATATTAGTTTATTTTATTCAAAGAAAGATGCAAAATAATATTAATTTTTTACATCTCTTTTATATATTTTATTTATTTTTCTCTAATTTAACATATTTCTCTTTTTAAACATTAAATATGTTATTATTGCAATTAATAGCGATACTCCAATTACAATATAAAATCCATATTGATTATTTGAAAATGGTACTGGCACATTCATTCCCCAATAACTTCCTATTATTGTTGGTATTGAAAGTATTATTGTTATTGTTGTTAATACTTTCATTACTATATTTAAATTATTTGATATTATTGATGCATATGTGTCCATTGTTCCACTTAGTATGTCACTATATATTTTTGCCATTTCCATAGCTTGTTTATTTTCTATAATTGCATCTTCTAGTATATCTTCATCTTCTTCATATAATTTTATTACTTTTCCTTTTAACGTTTTTTCCATTACAACTTCATTTGATTTTAATGAAGTTGTGAAATACACTAAACTTTTTTCTAATGCTAACATTTTTAATAGTTCTTTATTTTTCATTGAGTTATTTAATTCTTTTTCTGTTTTTTCTTTTTCTCTGTTTATCTTTTTTAGTTCTGACAAATATATTTGCGCATTTTTATAAAATATTTGCAAAAGTATTCTACTTTTTTTATATGTTATTATCATGTTTTTTGTTTTATTTTTTTCTAATTCAGATACTATTTTATTTTGTTTTAATGATACAGTTATAAAATAGTCATCTCTTACTACTATCATTCCTAATGGCATTGTTGAATGTATTTCTTCATTATTTTCTTTTTCCATTATTGGTACATCTACTATAAATAATGTTGTGTCATCATCTTCTTCATAATCTATTCTGGCTTTTTCTTCATAATCTAGTGAATCTCTTATGAAATGTTCTTCCATTTTTAATTTTTTACATACTAATTTTATTTCTTCTTCTGTAGGTGCCACCATATTTATCCAATTACCTTTTTCAAATTCTTTTGTTTCTATTGTATTGTTGTTTTCTAGTTGTGTTTTGTACATTTTTATCATATGAAATTCACCCCTTTTTATTTATCTATATTATTTTAACATAATTTCCTTGTATTGTATATATCTTTACCATTTAAAAATCACCTTATTGGGCTAAGGTGATTTTTAACTTTATATTTTTTTAACATTATTTATAAATATAATATTTTCTATAATATCTATAATTGCATATATTATCATAATTATTCCTATAGTTTGAACTAACATTCCTACATCAAATATTACATATAGTCCACCTATAAACATTATAACCGCTAACACTAAACTATATAACCACACATTTCCATTTACTGTTTTTAATTTCAATGCTGCCGTAGCTCTTATTACACTACTATATACAATCCACATTCCTATAATAATTCCTAATATTGTACTTAATATATCTGCATGTACTATCATAACTATTCCTATTATTGCTGACATTATTCCATATAATAGTTCATAGTTAAATAAATCATTTTTTCCATTTGCTTGAAAATAATTTAATATTTTAACAACACCAACTACTATAAATATTGCTCCTATTATATAAGAAATTATATTCATAATTCCATTTGGTTTCGATGTCAAAATTATTCCAAGTATTGCAAATATTAATGATTCTACAATTGAAACCCACCCAGATTTTTTAAGTAAGTTCTTTAAATACTCCATCTTAATTTCCTCCTTTGTAATATTATTTACCATTTATAGTTTATTACTAATTTTTTTTAATGTCAAGATGTGTTTATTTCAATTATGTTAGTATTAGAAATAAAATTTATAATTGTACTAAAACTCATACCAATAGGAGAAGTTTATTAGAAAAAGTTTTTAATAAGATTACAATTGATAATAATATAAAAAATAATAAAATAGAAAAATTATATTTTTTACTAAAGATAAAGATAGTATGTATGAAGTCTTTTTAATTTATAATATAGAAAAAAAGATTATTATATTCAAACTTTATTAATATTAAATCGTTATTTTTTAAGTTATTAAATTTAAAAAAGTCAAAAATTCCTGAAATATAAAATTATTGGAAAATTATAAATTTATATTTTTTTTCAAAATTTTTGAACATAATATAATTATAAAATTTTGAAAGGATATGATGTAAAATGAAAATTTTCAGTTTAAAAAGATTTATTTTGTCTTTATTAATATTGTCAGCAGCATTAATTTTTACTCCAAATTTTGCTGACGCTACAAGTCATCAAGTAACTAATCAAGAAAGCTTAGTTTCAACTATTGAAAATGCCAAAAGTGGAGATATTATAGAATTAACAGATAATATATTATTAATAACACCTGTTAGTATAGCAGGAAAAGATATAGTAATTAATGGTAATGGGCACTATATATCAAAGGCCCCTGAAAACTGGTCTCCAAATGGTGCTGATGGTTCTTTAATTAGTGTTGGTAGTACAGGAACAACTGTTACTTTAAAGAATATTACTTTAAAAAATGCTCAAAAATATGGCGTTCAATCATATAATGGAGCTTATGTTGTACTAGATAATGTTACACTTACGAATAATGGATATGGCGGTGCATTAGTAAATGCTGGTACTATTGAAGTTAGAAAATTAATTTTAAACAGAAATGGTCAAAATAATAACAATGGTATTGAAATAGGAAAAGGAAGTACTACTGGTACTAATATACCAACACTACTAATGAATGGTACTATTTCTTCAACCGAAAAAGAAAATGTTATTTATATTGCCCAAAATGACAATTTAACTAAATTTGAAGTAAAAAATACCAATTCATCACCAAATAAAATATTAGTAAATAATGATAAAGTAGTAATTGTTAATGAAAATAATAATATTTTATATGAAAGTAATAAATATACTGGTTTAGATATTGTAGGTGATGAATATAAAGAAAACTCAACTCCTCCTGAACAAATAGCTCCTACTCCTGAAACACAAATAAAAGATGAAACTCCAAAAACAGGAACAGAAAATACATTACAAATATCTGCATTAATTTTTGTAATTTCTATATTAACATTAGTAACATTAAAAAGGAAGGATTTTTAGATTTATAAGGCAAACTATTTTAGTTTGTCTTAATCTATATATAATAAAAATGAGAAAATTTTTAAATTTATTTCTTATAACAGTATCTTCTATACTATTTATATGCTCTTGCTTGTATATTTTAAAATATTTTTTTGATGTATGGCAAACAAAAAAGCAGAGTAATTTATTAAATGAACTTTCATTTACTGAAAATATTACTAATAATATAGATAATGAAAAACAGTCTGAAATAATAATCGGAAAAGTGAAAACAGAAAGAATGCTCAAACTTGAAAAATTACAACTGGAAAACTCTGACATTATAGGTTGGATTGAAATTGAAAATACAAATATAAATTATCCTGTTTTACAAGGAGAAGATAATAGTTATTATATGAACCATAACTATAAAAAACAAAAATCAGCAAATGGTTCTATTTTCTTAGATAAAGATTATAATTTTGATTTACCTAGTAGCAATTTATTGCTATATGGGCATAATATGAAAAATGGTACGATGTTTCAACATTTATTGAAATATCGAGATAAAACATTTTATATCAGTCACCCAGTTATAAGGTTTACAACAAATAATGAAGATGTAAATTATGAGATAATATCAGTATTTGAATCTAGAGTATATTATAAATCTGAAAAAAATGTATTTAGATATTATTATTTTATTAATGCAGAAAATGAAGGACAATATAATGAATATGTAACAAATGCCAAAAATGCTTCTTTATATGATACTGGTAAAAGTGCAAAGTATGGGGAACAATTGTTAACATTATCTACTTGTTCATATCATACAAAAAATGGTAGATTTGTTTTAGTTGCGAAAAAAGGGCTAGAATAAATGTAATTAAAAAAATTCAAATATTCAAAGTAGGTCTCTTCTATATATTCTATTATACAAAGATTTGTAAAAGAAACAACAAAATTTTAAAAGAAGTATAAAAAAATAATATCCTTTAAGATATTATTAAAGTGGTGCACCACCGGGGGGTCGAACCCCGGACCTTCTGATTAAGAGTCAGCTGCTCTACCAACTGAGCTAGTGGTGCTTATCTGTTTGTTATTATAATACCTATTGCATTCTTTTGTCAATACTATTTAAAAAATCTCTAGAGTTTCTTAGGTACTCTAGAGATTTTTTTATTTATAAATGTTCTATTTTCAGTGTTATTTAATTATATAATATTCAGTATATAATTAACTTTTTATTGAATACTATTTTTTACTTTTTTAGTCCCTCTTCTCACTATTTGTTCTAAACTACTATATGTATCTGTTGATAGTAATGATTTTGAAACTATTATTCCATTTTGTTTTAATATCTTATATGTTTGGCTTTTTATTCCATCTGCTCCATATTGCTTTATTTCTTCTGTTCCCTCTTCTAGTGTACTATCATTTATATAATTTATTTTAAAAGGTATGGTTTCTAATATAGTAGTTTGAAGTTCTACTTCATATTCATTTTCTTCTTCTATTCCATATATACCTATTCTTACTATTCCATTATTAACTGTACTTACTATTTTAATAGGATAATTTCTTGTATTTTTAAAACAGAAATCTATTGTTCCCCATGATACTGTTGCATCTCTTCCTTCTTTTACATATGATGTTGTAAACCTGTGGTTACTCCTACTTGTTATTTCTAAATTAGAATATAATACTGCATTATATAATGTAGATGATAACTGGCAAATTCCGCCTCCTATTCCTGGTACTACTTTACCACCTGAATATATAGTTGCTTCTTTGTATCCTTTTGCTATAGTTCTTTCTCCTACTATTTTATTATAAGAGAATATTTCCCCTGGAAGAACTATAGTCCCATTTACTTTTTCTGATGCTAGTTCTAAATTTGTACTTCTATTTTCATTGCTTGCATTATATCTTGTTGTGAATTCTGATAACTTATTAGGGAAGGCCTCTTCACCTAATTTATCTAATGTTTTTTCTGGAATTGTTATTTTTAAAGGTATTATATATTCTTCTTTTTCCTCTTCTATTATTTTATTTGCTTCTTCTATGCTTATATTAAAATCAACTCCATTTATATGTGCATATACTTTAGTTGGATTTTTTGTTATATATGCATCTTGAGGCTCTTTATATATTTCACTATGTATTTTTTCTATATTAATTCTTTCTATTTTTTCATTTTCTACTGGAATTTTTATTGTCTTGTTTTCAGTACTTTTTATAGCTTCTTTTATACTACTTTTTATTTTTTCTTTTTCTATTATTAGTCCATCATTTCCTTTTTTTATAATTAATTCTTCATTTTCTATATAGTAACTAGTTTTTACTCTAGCACCTGGTAA
>CATNCV010000102.1 GCA_950096965.1 uncultured Clostridiaceae bacterium
TACAGCCTTTGGAAAAATTTTTTATTAAAAGTCTTTATTAGTCTTTATGGTTATGATTGCGCTGCAATGTCAGAACTCAATATAGACTTATATTTTGACAGTTTATTAATCCACTCTTCCGTAGTATTTTTTATGGAAGAAAATAAAATTATAGAGACAAAAGAAGACATAGAAATATATGATAAAGAAAAGATAAGAAGTATGATTTATGAAGTAAGAGGGAAACAAGTAATGTTAGATAGTGATGTAGCATTATTATATAATTATAAAACAAAGGTATTAAACTTATCTGTACGAAGAAACATAGAGAGATTCCCAGAGGAATTTTGTTTTCAATTAACAGAAGAGGAATTTTCGAACTTGAGGTTTCAAATTGAAACCTCAAGTTCGAAAAAAGATAACTATGGCGGAAGAAGGTATTTACCTTATGTTTTTACAGAACAAGGAATTGCTATGTTAGCAGAGATATTAAAGAGTGAGATAGCAGTGAAAATGAGTATAAAAATAATAAAAGAATTTATAGAAATGCGAAAATTTATTATAAATAATGCCAATATGCTAAATAGATTAACAACTGTAGAATATAAATTATTAGAACATGATAGAAAATTTGATGAAGTGCTTAACGAATTACAAAATAATAAGCAAGAAACAATAATGTCAAAAATATTTTATAATGGACAAATATATGCTGCATATAGCTTAATAATTAAAATAGTAAAAGAAGCAAAGGAAAAGATATTAATTATAGATAATTACATAGATGATACTATTTTAGAAATGCTATCAAAAAAGAATAAAGAGGTAGAAGTAGTAATACTAACATCAAACAATTGTAATTTAACAAAATTAGATATACAAAAATTTAATAAACAATACCCAACATTAAAAATAGCAAAAACAAATGCATTTCATGATAGATTTATAGTAATAGATAATGAAGTTTTATATCATATAGGAGCGTCGTTAAAAGATTTAGGAAAGAAATGCTTTGGAATTAATAAAATAGAAGATATGAATTTTATTAGAAATATTCAAAATAACATAAAACTATGCTAGAATAAGCATATAAAATTTAATAACCTTCTAGAAACATTAAGAGGGGCATTATATATGGAACTATAAACAATATGATTTTAGGCAAATGCCAGGAGGTGTGTAACATGAAAAGAACTACCATTATAAATGAAGAAGGCTTGCTTGAGAAGTGAAAAGGTATCCAAATATTGACTTTAATGAAAAAATTGACAGTGCTTTTTCATCACTATGGAAAGAAACTGGGAACAATTTAGAAAGGTATTTATCAGAGATTTCAACTGAAGAACTTGAAAAAGAATTAGAAAGAAGGCGGAGTAACAGTTAAATGCATAAAAAATAAAAGGAAAGTTTTGGATGTGTTCCAATCATTTCCTTTTTCTTTTTATCCATTAGGATTACCCTTTTTTAAATCAAATATTATAGCGTCTTCATTATCATATAAAAACTTAACATCATCATTATCCATTTTTATAGGGTCTATGTCGCCATTTTCGTCTTCACTAAATTTTGTTTCATTTTTCCATGTAGTACTTATTTTCTTTTTTGGTTCTGGGTCTTCTACAATACCATTTGTAAATTTTTCAAAGTCATATTTTTTATCAGCATGTTTTTCTTTATGTTTTGCTTCCATAAAATCAATTTTACCATCGCAAAGATCCATTATACCTTTATTATTTTTCCATTTAAATAAACAACTTTTGAATGGCAAAGAACGTACTTTATCAGGTGCAAATTTAGGTACCCATGCCCAATCAATACCATTTAATGAAGGAGCATATTCACCAGCTTTTAGGTCATAATTTCTTGTAAATTTCCAATTTCTAATGTTACCAAATTCTGTAGACCACCATTCATTTTCAACTATATCTCCACCACCAAATATAATTTTATTCATACAGTTAGAAGTAATAGTTTGCTTGTATTTATCACTAACAGCTCCTAATTGTGCAAGTGTTTGAGTTGAAATTGTTGTTCCTACTCTATACTTTCTATATAAAGTAAATATTGGTTCTGTTATTTTTGAAATGAACTCTGGAAATTCATCTATATATAAGAAATGTGGAACTCTTGTATTTTCATTTCCTGGTCTTGATAGAACACTACTTTGCATTAATATTATAAAGAATAGTCCAAAAGTTTTGTGTACAGTTGGCCCTAAGTCACCTCTTCTTGTACATACAAAAGTTACTTCGCCATCAGCTAGAGCCTTTGAATAATTTATATTATTTTTTCTATTACAAATAATCTTTTTTACACCTGCAGAACGTATTAACTTTTCAAATATTGAAGAAGCATATAATGCAGATTTTTCCATATTTTCTCTTCCAGGAGCTCCACTATAAAAGTTTTTCTTAAAGTAAGAAAGTTGAACACTATATTGCTGGGCAATTTCTGGAACAGATTCTAAAGTATTGCATAAGCTTTCTACTAAATCAAAATTATTAAGTATTTTAACTACATCTTCTAATGTTGGTAAGTAGTCTTTGTCTTTATAAACTATTGGGTAAGTAGTTTTTAGTAATATACAAATGTTTTCAATAGCTTGAATAGCATAATTTTCAACTGTTGTTTTATCTACATTATTTACAGTTCCTTGATACATCCCTTTTAATACTTGGGTAAATACACTAGCTGCTTTTAATGGGTTATCATGTACAAATGGGTTTAAACCAATTGAGTCGCTATTGTTTGGGTCTACTAAGTTATATTTTATATTATAATTTTTAGCAACATCTATCATATGACCAATAGATTCATAGTCAGGTGAAATAGATGTTAAACCTAAGTTTTTGTAAATGTAGTTATCACCAGACTTTCCAATAATCATTTTTCTCATATATGTATCATATAAACCTTGTTTTCCTTGAACAGGAACTAACATATTTAATGAAAAATTATTATTTAAATATTCGTTGTTAAAAGGTGCATTTAATGTTGCAATACCAGTTTTTAAAGCTGTAAATCCCATTTCTTTAGAAGCTTCATAGAAAAAGTATTTCTTTTCTAGGTCTCTTGCCATACAAGGTTCAAATACTAAAGAAGTTTTACCGTGAGCCAGAAGGACCAACAACTAAAAATTGGTTAAATCTACTACTTTCTGGAATAACACATTTTCTAGTAACTTCCTTATCATTACATACATACATTTCACAAGAATATGGACCTGTACCTTCTTTATTATCTGGCCCTAATTTTATACCACCATAATCTGCAATAGACTCTCTCATTAGCTTTGTATCTTCAACCTTTTTATATAAG
Source organism: uncultured Clostridiaceae bacterium (assembly GCA_950096965.1). Taxonomy (GTDB): domain Bacteria; phylum Bacillota; class Clostridia; order TANB77; family CAG-508; genus UMGS1663. The sequence continues at coordinate 3,298 of CATNCV010000102.1, forward strand.
AAGTCAAATACAGGTTTTATTGTAGTTAAAGGTAAGAAAATAGCAATGGCAGATAAGGCAGGTCTAAATAGTTCTGGAAATTCGGTAGCTATAACAGAGTAACCAGGTAAAGAAATTAAACCAGACCAAATACTCATATTAGCCCATTGAACAGCCATCGATAAACCTATTACATACAAACTTACAAAATATGAATGGAATAAATTAACCTTAACTCTATTAGAGGTAGCAAACTTTGAACCACCAGAAAATAGAAAGGCAAATATTGGGCATGCAAGAGCAAATGTATACATTAAAGGCCCCCAATATGAAACTCCAACTCCATTAAATATAATTAATAAAATTTCAACAACTCTATCTACAAAAAAGTATGCAGAAAGTAAAGTTAAAATATATGTAAAAAACGTGTTTCTATCCGTTTTTAAAAATTTCAAAAATTTATCAAAAAGTTTCAAAACTTTCACCACTTTCAATAATTAAAATATTTGCACCTATATTATCCTATAAAATCGGCAAAAAATCAAGGGATTTACGTAAATTTATAAAAAATCAAAAAAATACTTGAATAATATCAATAATATGAATATAATTTAATACAAACACATAATTAAAAAGAAAAGGATGAAGTTATGAAAAAAGGTAAACATAGAAAAGAGCGTAGTGCAAAAGGTGAGAGCTTTATGCAAGGGGTGCTATCACTTATGGTGGCACAGGTTTTAATAAAACTTTTAGGTTTGGTATATAAATGGTACTTAACTAATAGGCCAGGTTTTGGTGATGAAGGTAATGCAATTTATAGTGCTGGTTTTTCTATTTATGCACTATTGTTAACACTTTCTTCAACAGGGGTTCCAAATGCAGTTTCTAAATTAGTTTCTGAACATACTGCAAAAGGTGATTATAGGGGGGCACATAGAATATTTAAAATTTCACTTGCGACCTTTGCTATTATTGGTTTAGTAGGAACATTAATATTATTTGTTGGAGCAGGTTATATATCAAAAGTGTGGCTTGCTATACCAGAGGCTGAAATTACTTTAGTTGCGCTTTCACCAGCAATATTTTTTGTGGCAATAATTTCTGTTTTTAGAGGATACTTTAATGGTAGAGAAAATATGAAAGCTACAGCTAATTCTCAAACTTTAGAGCAACTGGCTAAAACTATATTTACAATATTAGTAGTAGAAGTAATTGCAATATGTTCAAAAGTTGATACAAGGTTAATGGCGGCAGGTGCAAATTTAGCTACTACCTTAGCAACAGTAGCAAGCTTTTTATACCTATATATGTATTATAAAGTAAGAAGAGCAGACTTGGGAAAAGAAATAGTATCGTCTGTAAATTTCCCTACAAAAAGCATTATAGGAACAGTAAAAAGTATATTAATGGTTTCAATACCAATGTCATTAAGCTCAATATTAACTTCAATAAATAGAAATATTGATTCGATGACAGTAAAAAGAGGTCTGCAAAGCTTTTTGACAGAAGGAGAGGCCTTAAAGCAATATGGTATTTTAAGTGGAAAGGTAGATACATTAGTTTCGCTTCCATTATCCTTCAATATAGCATTTGCAACAGCATTAGTTCCAGCAATAGCTTCAGCAAAAACTAAAGGAGATATGCAAACTGCAAATAAAAGAGTATCGTTTTCATTATTAGTAACAATGTTAATAGGACTTCCTTGTATGGTAGGAATGATGATATTTGCACGGACCAATATTAAACTTGTTATTTCCAAATGCAAATCAAGGAGCATTTATTTTCCAAGTAAGCGCTTTAACTATAATATTTACAGTACTTGAACAAACAGTAAATGGAGCTTTGCAAGGCTTAGGAAAAATATATGTACCTGCAATTGCATTAACAATAGGGGTAGGAGTCAAATTTATATTAAACTTAATATTAGTTCCAATACCAGCTATTGGAGCAGCAGGAGCAGCATTTGCAACAGCAATGTGTCACGCTATAGCATTTGGAATATGTTTTTATGTACTAAAAAAACACATGAAACTAGATTTAAAATTTTCAAAATTTATAGTAAAACCATTTTTGGCAACAATTGTTATGGCAGTGTGCTCATATGCAGTTTATTTATTATTAGGTGGTATAAATTCAGGCAAAGTGGTAACAATAATATCGATTTTAGTAGCAGCTATAATATATGTATTAGCACTAATTGCGCTAAAAATATTTACAAAAGAAGAACTTTTAATGGTTCCATATGGAGGTAAATTCTATAAAATCTTAGAGCGACTAGGGCTATACAAGGAAACACAAAATACAGTAAAATAGCCACATTTAAAACATGAAAATGTCAAAAACTTACAGCCATAAAGGTTTCAAAGAAAAAAATAATAAAAAAAAGAAGGATTTTGAAAAACATTGGCGAATAATGTTAGTAGTAGAATGAAAAAAGGTCTACATACGAAATCTATAGGAGGTAATTTAAATGAACAAATCAGAATTAATCGCAGCTATCGCAGCAAAAACTGGTTCAACAAAAAAAGATGCTGAAGCAACTTTAAATGCATTTGTTGAAGTTGTAACAGAAACTTTAACAAAAGGAGATAAAGTTCAATTAGTTGGATTCGGTTCTTTCGAAGTAAGAAAAAGAGCAGCTAGAAAAGGAAGAAACCCACAAACTAAAGAAGAAATCAAAATACCAGCTTCTAAAGCTCCAGTATTCAAAGCAGGAAAAGCTTTAAAAGATTTAGTAAATAAAAAATAATTAATGATTTCAATAAATTATATGAATTCATATGAGAACAAGGAAAAACATAAGCCTTGTTCTTTTTTTATTTACTAGGAAACTTTATAATTTAATGTAATAATGAAAAAATTTCGTAATATATATAAATATAAACATATTTGCGAGGTGAAATAAGTGATATTAAAAGCAATTAAACTAAAAAAAATATATATTATTGTAATAGTAATTAGTTTGTTATTGATTACTATTTCTGTTGTAAGTTTAAAGAAATTTGCGAAAACA
>CATNCV010000103.1 GCA_950096965.1 uncultured Clostridiaceae bacterium
TCTACATTGTAGAAACGGCTAATTAGGTTTACAATGGTTGATTTCCCAGCGCCGGTAGGTCCCACAATTGCATAGGTATCACCGGGATTTGTGGTAAAACTAACTTTGTTTAAAATCTGAACGCCATTGTAAAAACTAGTTTAGGAGATCGATACATAATAAAAAAGAATGATTTAGCAGACTTTATTATTCTTGAAGCTCAAAGAACAGGACATACTGCTGAAATGTCATTTTTCATGCCAGGTATTGGTGGTGCTGTTATAACTACTTATGGATGGTTTTTAAATAAAGCAAATCCTATTTTAAGAGAAGAAATCATTAATAGGTTAGTACTATTGCAAACAACAGATAAAAAGCCTAAAAATGTCAAAGTTTTTGATACAGATACATTCTACAAGATGGTGGATAACAACGAGGTGGATAATGATATTGAAAACTACGATACACTTTATAAAAAATATGAGAAAGCATAAACTGTCTATAATTAGGGATTGGAGGAATATAAAAATGAAAACAAATATAATAAGTGTAAAATACGAAAGCAATTATACACCAAAAGTTTTTGAAGGCAAGTCATACAGCTATTATTCAAGTGTTGATGTTAATGTAGGAGATTTAGTTGTTGCACCCACAGCATATGGAGATAAAATTGCAAGAGTATCTGAAATAAATATACCTGAAGAAAAAATACAGTCAATAAAACCATATTTAAAAACAATTACACTAAAAATAGACAAAGAAAAATACTTGCAATCAGATCAAGTATTGGAAGAAGCTGCATAATTTATGACAGGTAATGAAATTACAAATATTCTAGTATCTAAATTGTTAGATATGGGATTTATTGTACATCGCTATAATTCACATTCTACTAGTTCAATTTATTTAAAACTTGATTATGGACTTTCTTGTGGGATTCGTATTGCGGATCACCCAGGAAAAAAGAAGTATAGTTATAGATTTAATGTGATAAAAGATTATGTTGGAAATAAGGTCATTCTAAAAGATGGCCTTATTTGCCGTTTTTATGACTTTAATGAGCTAGATAGTGTGCTAAATGCAGTACAACAAGAAAAGCAACAAAAAATTAATAAATATGGATTAGAAAACTATCAAAGGTATATGGAAAGAGAAAAAAATGAAAATGAACTTTTTAAAAGATTCAAAAAAGCTTCATAAAATCGAAAGGAGAATCAAAAAATGAATCAAATATTAGAAAAAATATCAAAGGCTTTAAGGCTTGGAAAAGACAATAATAATGAGAATGAAGCACAAGCTGCTATACTTGCAGCACAAAGACTAATGGCTAAATATAAAATATCAGAAGAAGAAATACATGATTTTTTAAATGAAAATGAACAACAAGATAATGAAGTTATTGAAGAACAGGCTGAAAATGAGACAAATAATGACAAATGGAAAAGAAGACTAATGGTAACCATAGCAAAAAATTTTAGATGTGATGTTTATTATCATGGAAAAAAACTTGTTATTGTTGGAGCAAAAGAAGACATCTTGATTTCAAAAAGAGTGTATTTATATGCAAAACAAGCAATTTTAAATAGCTTTAAGTCATTTTTTAAGGAAAACTATGAGCCTTATGCAGTAAATAATTCTATTAGAAATAAATATAAACGAGAATATGCTTTTGGGTTTATTAAAGGTTTATCAGAAAAATTTGAAGAACAAAAAGTAGATAGCGAATTAGCACTAGTTGTTGTCAATCCTAATGTAAAGGATTATTTAAGCAATATAAACTTTACTGGAGTTCATCGTACTAGAATGTCTTATATAACAGACAATTATTGCTATGAAGAAGGCAAACGAAATGGTAAAAAACTTGCCGATATTGACACTAGAGTTGAAGGAATTGCATAAAAACTAAATTATTAGGAGGATTAAAAAATGGAAGGATTAGAAAGATTAGAAAACGAAGTATTAGAAATGAATAATTGTAATATTTCAGCTATTTTCGATTATTTAAAAACAAGAACAGATCTATACGAGAAATTTAATAATGAAGAGAAATCCATACATCAAATGTATGAGTTTATATATGAAAAAGCAAGAAAACAAAAAGTAGATAATGTTGCAATGATAAGTGATAGAGTTGTTTATTTATGGGCTGTTACCTATTTTCTTAAAAGTAATGATGAACTAGGATTAAAAGAAAAACGCGTAATGCCCCCTACTCCTGCTGAAGTAATAAAAGAAAATGAAAGAAAGACTAAAAAAGAAGAAACAAAACCTGAAGAAAAAAAGCTAGAAGATAATCAAATTACTCTATTCCAGGAGGTGTCAAAATAATGGGTTACATTAAAGTTGCACACAGAGAAATGTTAAGACAGATAGATAATTATTCAAGTCTTCCAAAAGGCTGGGATAAATTCGTAGATAAACAAGCTGAATATCATAACTTGGTTATAAAATCTAAAAAAAATCAGTGCTATTGTACTAATTGTAAAAATACTTTTATTAGCAAAAATAAAGTTAATCAAGAAATCAAATGTCCTAATTGCCATAACAAATACTTAATTAAAAGAAGTAATTTACGACATTATGAGTTTAAGGATTATTTATCTATTTTAGATAAAGTAAATGATACTTTTATAGTTAGATATTTTGAATTAAAAACAACAATAGATGCTTTACATGAACATCATTCATCAGTAGTAGAGTTTGCAAGAGAAATACCTAATAATAATTGGCATAGAGATGTTTTTGTAAACGAAAGAGTTTCAAAGTGTCAAGGCTGTATTCATATATATCACGGAGATAGTAATTATTTTTATCCAGTAAAATGGAGGGAATATACTAGAAATTACTCTTTAATAGATTATTCAATAGTATTTCCTAATAATATAAAAAAATTACTAAAAAATACTATATATCAATATTCTTGTATATGGGATATAGCAAAACATTGCACATATATTGATTTACCTAAGTTTATATCAAATAAACATGATATAGGTAAAACAGAATTATTAGCAAAGATGAAATTATATAACTTAGCATTAAGGGCCGATGAGTTTAGAAATAAAGGTAGCTTTCAAGAGATTTTTGGAGTTTCAAAAGATTATTACCCATTTATGAAAAAAAATAATATTACATATCTACAACTAAAGCTATTGAGATTGTTAAAAGAAAAAGACATCAAAAAAATTAAATATTTACAGCATTTTGTAAGTTATGGTGATAGTATAAGCGATTTAGAAGAAATTTCAAATTATATTAGTTTGAGTCGTTTTATAAAATATGCCAAAATGCACCATAAAAAAGTAAAAACATATTTATACAAAGATTATTTAAGATTTGCAAAAATGCTTGGACTAGACCTGAAAAATAATAGATATGCTTTTCCTAAAAACTTAAGAGAAGAACATGATAAATTAGAGAAACAATATGAAATTCAAAGTAAAGTGTTAGTTCAAAAAGCGATTAAAAAGCGTAGTAAAGAGCTATCAATATATAAATATAAAAATAATAAATTTATTATATTGCCAGCACCAAATCTAAAAGCATTACAAGATGAAAGTAAACAACAAAATAATTGCGTTAGAACATATGCTGAAAAATATGCTGATGGAACTTGTGATATTTATTTTATGAGAGATATACAAAATCCTAAGAAATCACTTGTTACAGTTGAAGTTAAAAATAATAAAGTTGTGCAAAGTAGAATAAAAAACAATAATGATCCAAATGAAAAACAATTAAAATTTTTAGACAGATGGGAAAATACTATATTGAAAGGAGCTGCATAAATTATGCAAAATAAGACAAAAGAAATATTTGACAAGGTTGTTGAAAAATTACAAAGCATTGTAGAAAATGGAGATTATGAGAAATTTTTAAAATTTCAAAAGAATTTTAGGGGTTATAGTTTTAATAACCTTATTTTAATTTTTAGCCAATTCCCAGATGCTACAAGAGTTGCACGGTAAAGCTAAATGGTTAAAACTAAAAAGGGAGCTTACAGAAGATGCTAAAAAAATATGGATAGTAGCACCTATTCCAAGAAAGTATAATAAAAAAGTAAAAGCTATTGAAGATGGCGAAGAAATTGAAAAAATTGAAACGGTTAAATATAACGCATATAGATATGTATATGTTTATGATATTTCCCATACAAAAGGAGATGCAATTCCTTTACAAACACAAGATATAAATTCAAATGATATGGGTTATCTATACGAGAAATTAACATCATTTAGTCATATTCCAGTAATTGAAAAAGAACTTACTGGTAGTTGTAAGGGCTATTATGATAGTCAAAAGCAAGAAATTGCTATTAAAAATACTATGTCATTAAATGATAAAGCAGCAGTTCTTTTACATGAACTTACTCATAGCTTATATGATGATTTTGATTATTCAAAAGATAGGAATTTATCAGAAGTATTTGTTGAATCCGTTGCTTATATAGTAGCAGATCATTTTGGACTTGATACTTCACCTTGCAGTTTCAATTATATTATTAAATGGGCCAAAGGTGATCCTAAAACAGTATTAGAGCTAGGTAGTAAGATACAAACTTGTGCTAATTCTTTTATTGAGAAGTTAGAAAAATATGAAATGCAAGAGTTACAGCTTGCAGCATAGGAGGCAAAAATGCAAAGTATTGTTAGTTATAAAGAACGAGGAAATTTTGGAGATTCCAAATATAGAGGTAATTGTACAGGATATATCATTAAGGACTTACTTACTCACTTCTACCCTACTTCTAAACCTAAAAAATTTGTTGAAATATTTAGTGGTGGTGGTACTGGAAAAGATGTTGCAGAAGAGCTTAATATAACCAATAGTCTGCATTTAGACTTAAATAATGGATGGGATGCTCTAATAGATGAGATACCAAGTGGTAGCGACTTTATATTCTCCCATCCTCCCTATTGGGATATTATCTCTTATGAATCTCAAAGAAATTCGTACTCTAAAAATGATTTATCAAATCAAATGCCTTATGAAGAATTTATAAAAAAGCTTAATCTGGTAAATGAAAAAATTTATCATTCACTGGTTTATGGTGGAAGACATGCAATTTTAATTGGTGATATTAGAAAACAAGGAAAGTATTATAGCATAATTAAAGATATGGATTGGTATGGAGATTTAGAAGCACACATAATAAAAGTGCAATATAATTGTGTTTCTGACAATAAAGTATATTCAAATAATAATTTTATTCCAATAAAACATGAACATTTACTTGTATTTAAGAAAAATCGTGTATGGTTATTTAGCAAAAAAGAAACTAATACTCTTCAGATAAATATTATGGAAGTTACTAATATTACCTGGAGAGATTTAATACAAGCTACACTAGAATTCTTAAAAAACAAAGCAAGTATAGATGATATTTATAATATTTTAGTTAAATCTAAAAAAGCACAAAATAATAATCATGTAAGAGAAAAAATAAGACAAACATTAAACAATAATTCTAACTTCAAAAAAGTTGATAATGAATGGATACTATGTATTGAATAGAAAGGAGTTCTAACAATGAAAAAAGTTACAAAACAAAATATGTTAAGATATTTAGATATGCGAGAAGAATACAAACAAACTCACGATAAAGAGTTGTTAAAAGAGATAAACAAATTTATAGATGAAGTTATAAATAAAGACAAACATTATTATAGCAAACTTAAAAGCTATAATTTTAGTAGTGATCAATTAAAAAAATGTATTTAGTAAAGGAGTAAAACAATTATGATTATTGAATATGAAACAAGCAAATACATTAGTGAAAAGCAAAAAATTGAAATTGAAGATACTCAACATGTATTTTTAAAAGGTAGAAATATATATGATAACTTACCTACTTATTTTGGAATATGGCTTCATGATGGTTGTTTATCAATAGTAACAATTATAAGTTATCGTACTATTAGTTATAAAAGCTATTTGAATCCGACTCTTTCTACAAAATGTGATATACAGGAATATTTAAAGAATAGCAAAGATATAGAAGTAATTGAAAAAAGTGAGTTTAAGGAACAAATAGATCATATTATAACAATACTAAAAATATAAAAACGAGGTGTTAAAAATGTTTACATTATATAAAAATAATAAACCTATATTGAATGGTAGGTACTGGGAAGATCTTGTTGAATTTGTTGAAGAATTAAAAAAATTAAATAAAAACTTTGTTGATAGAAGAGAGTTTTCTGTTAAAAGCTATGAAGAAGTTTTATATAG
>CATNCV010000104.1 GCA_950096965.1 uncultured Clostridiaceae bacterium
TGAGATAAATTATATGGATAAGGAAAAAATTATAAAATAGACAATAATAAAAGAAATAACCAATATGGGATATAATTGGAAATATAAAGGTACTAACTATTTGATGGAAGCTATTTTGTTTATATATACCTCAAATAATCTTGATCTAGTAGATAATTTAGAAAAGAATGTTTACAAATATATTGCATATAAAAACAATAAAAATGTAGGTAATATAAAAACAAATATAATAAAATCTACGGAAAGACTGATAAATTTAAAACAGAACACAATAGATACAGTAACTCCTAAACAAGTTATAAATATAATATTAAATAAATTATTAATTGATTAAAAAAATAGAAAGGGTTCAAATTGAACCCTTTTCAAAATGTAAGTGGGATTGGTTAATAGTTACATTTTTTAATTATAATAATTTAATCTTAGCCATAGACCCAAATCTTTACAAATACACTCTGCCCAGAAGGAATTCCCCTAAAGGAAAACCAAACCCAACTTGGGCTGTAGTGTAGCCAATTATTAAAGTATTTTGAACCATTAGAAGAAACTGCGACACCTTCACAATAGATTTTGCCATTGTCATCAAAAACATCCAGGCTCATGTATCCATTCCAACTAGATGAGGTCTCAACAGTTGCTCCCATTCCACCAATACCAGAGGACTGAACATATACAATCACTCCAGTAGGATCTGTAGTCATAGTTTCCTGTTCATACCCTGATATACTACTTCTTAATACAGAGTCAGATACAGCTTTACCATCTTCATCTGTAATAGATACTACTCCTTCAGAGGTACACTCCAAAGTGTAGAGAGTTGCATCAGGTGTTATTATTGTTTCAGCAGCCAAAGCTGTTGTTCCAAAAGACATAACTAACAAAATTGCTGACATTATAGTTCCTAAAATCCGCTTTTTCATAGTTTGTTCCTCTCTTTCATGAATGCCCCACTTACATTTTTATCAAAAAAGAAAGATATACTTTCTTTATTTGACAAAACAATTAGTTAACAACTATATTATTACTATAACACATATTAAAAAGATGTATTAAAAAGATAACAAAAGAGTAAAAAAGGTATTTTTTGTCAAAAAATATTTAATAATTGTAACAAATACATAATTAAACAAGTCTATAAATACAGAAAGGAGGAAAAATGGAAGAAATATATAAAGAGTATTCTAAAATAGTATATAAATACCTACTCTCTATTACCAATAATACTGAATTGGCTGAAGAATTGATGCAAGAGACTTTTGAAAGTGCAGTAAAGAATATTAATAAGTTTAGACAAGAATGTAGTGTTAAAACATGGCTTTGCACCATTGCAAAAAATAAGTGGATAGATTTTTATAAGAAAAAGAAAAAGGTAAGTGAAATTAATATAGATGAAATTAATGAAAAATTTTTAGTATCAAACTCACTTGAAGAAGAGTATACAGATAAATTAGAAATTATAAATATATATAAGAAAATACACAAACTAGATGAAAAAACAAAAGAGGTTATATATTTAAGAATTAAATCAGAATTTACTTTCAAAGAAATAGGGAGTATAATGGGACACTCAGAGGAATGGGCCAGAATAACTTTTTATCGAGGAAAAATAAAATTAAAGGAGGAACTTGAAAATGAAGAATAATGATTGTGATATAGTTAAAGATTTATCAATACAATACATAGAAGATATGTTAAGTTCAAATAGTAAAGAATTTGTAAATAATCATTTGCGAAACTGTGAAAATTGTAAAAAATATTATAATGACATAAATTCAAATATATTTAATGAAAATATCAAAGAAGATAAAAAAGATAAAATTGAAATAAATCATTTAAAAAAAATTAGAAATCATATGAACTTTTTAAAGATTGTCATAATGAGTATTTCAATAACTATCGCAGTTTTTATAAGTATTTTTGTTGTTAAATACTATAATATTAGCAATGTTGTTAACGAAGCTTATAATAAACTTGAATATATGAAAAAATTAGACAATTATAAATTAGTGCAAGAAACAACATATAAAAACTTTTTAGATAATAGTATGTATACAGTTAAAACAACATATTACTATAAAGATGGAAAATATAAAATTGAATTAGGTAATGGAATCAGATATTTAGAAGATGATAGCTATAATAAAATTTGTGTATATAATGATTTAAAACAAATTGAGTATCATACACAAGACTTTATAGAAGAGAAAAAAGGAGATACTTTAAATGTATTTTCTAATATAAAAAATTACAAAACATTAGAAAAAGGTATTAGTAGATTAGGTTTATCATTAAGAGAAGAACGTTTTAATGGTATAGACTGTTATGTAATTAGAAGGGGAAATAATAATTCATATGTAGATATTTGGATAGATAAAAATCAGAAAATTACTTTAAGAATGGTTGAAGAAGAATATATGCACCACTATTGCGAAACTTTATATACATTTTATGAAAATATAGTAAAAAATGAAGATATAGATAGCTCAATATTAAATACCGAAAAATATAAGGATTATGAAAAAAAGAATATAACAGTACATGATACAAAATATAAAGATTTATAAAAAAATTGAGAGTCTAAGTTTAGTTAGACTCTCCCAAAATTACATTCTTTTATATGGTTTTGAAATTTAGTCTGTGATATTTCATATATATCAGATTCTACAAAAGACAATCCCATAAATATAACCATTTCATAAGTTATTTGACTAATCATACTTACAGCGGAACAATATATAACAGTATTGAATATTCCTAATGAATATGTTATACCAAAAGACAATACTAAATTAATTACAATAAGTAATATAAAAATAGTAGATTGTTTAATTTCAAAATTTGACATTTAAGGAACCTCCTTTCAATTAATTTATGAAATTATAGAAAAAACAATTATACACATACGAAACGTAAGTGTTTTGAACTAAAAAAATAATATTTGCTATATAATGCACATACTATAAAGGGTGATAAAATGAAAATAGTAGCAAATGATTATAATCCGCAAGAGATAATTAGGATAATAAGAGAGTGGACAGAATTATCTCAAAGGGACTTGGGCAAAGCTATACATCGTAGTGAAAGTTGCATACAATCATATGAATTGGGTAATAGAAATTATAATATGCAGACCTTACTTCAAATTGCCAATGCACATGGAATAACAGTAATTATTGAAAAGAAAGAGAAGTAGTAATGAAGTGAACCCAAATTATTAGACAAAAAAGTTTAATAAGGAGGGTTCATTTTATATGAGTAAATTTTCAAACGAGTTTAAATTAGAAGTTGTTAATTATTATTTAAAAAATGGAGGCTTAAAAAGAACTGCAAACCACTTTAATATAGGTTCAGATTTAACAGTAACAAGATGGGTAAAAAAATATAATGAACATGGAGAAAAAGGATTATTAAAAAATTTTAAATCATCTTATAGTGGAGAATTTAAACAGAATGTGGTAGAATATATGCATACAAACCATTTATCTGCTAACGAAACAGCTATACACTTTAATTTAGGAAGTGTAGACCAAGCAACTAAATGGGAACGTATATATTATGAGGAAGGACCACAAGGTCTATATAAGGAACGACGTGGTAGAAATAAAAATATGAGTTCTAAAACAAGAAAAAAGAAGCTATCTAAAGAAGTAGAAGAAGATTTAATAGCAGAAAATCAGAGACTTAGAATGGAAAATGCATACTTAAAAAAATTGCAAGCCTTAGTTCAGGAAAGAACAAAGCCAAAACAATCGAAAAAGTAATAGTAATAGATGAATTAAGGCATGAATTTAAATTAGAGGCTTTGTTAAAATATGCAGAAGTAACAAGAAGTACATTTTATTATCAATTAAATAGAATGAAGGAACCAGATAAATACAAAGAAGTAAAAGAAGAAATAACAGCTATATATCATGAAAATAAAGGAAGATATGTATATAGAAGAATAACATTAGAACTTCATAATAGGGATTTTTGTATTAATCATAAAACAGTAAGAAAACTTATGAAAGAACTAGGATTACAATGTTTTGTAAGAGCACAAAAATATAAATCATATAAAGGTGAAGTAGGAAAAATATGTGATAATCTTTTAAATAGAGAATTTCATGCTGAAGAACCATATCAAAAGTGGGTTACTGATGTAACAGAATTTAAAGTGCACAACGAAAAACTATATTTATCACCAATAGTAGATTTATTTAATGGAGAAGTAATAAGTTTTAATCTGTCCAGCCATCCCGTGTTTGCACAAGTAGTTGATATGTTAGAAAAAGCTTTTAGTAAAATACCAAATAATACTGATTTAATATTACATTCAGACCAAGGATGGCAATACCAAATGAAACAATATCAACATTTGTTAAAAGAAAAAGGTATTAGACAAAGTATGTCAAGAAAAGGAAATTGCTTAGATAATTCATTAGCAGAAAATTTCTTTGGTTTATTAAAATCAGAATTATTTTATATGAAAGAATATAAAACCATAGAAGAATTAGAAAAAGATATAATAGAATATATAGATTATTATAATAATAAAAGGATAAAGGGCAAATTAAAAGGAATGAGCCCTGTACAATACAGAGTTCATTCCCAAGTTGCCTAGTACCTAGTCAAAAAATGTCCAATTTTTTGGGTTCAGTACATAAATGATTTCACTTTCTTTTTTTCTATAATATACATAATGTTATAACACAGAAAACATAAAATCGCAAGTTTCTTGCGATTTTATGAAAAATCTCTACTTTTTTGAAATAATAATATAAGTGATATTATTAGGAGGTAGAGCATGAAAATAGTATCGATAGGCAATATACTAAGAAATATGAGAGATGTAAATACAAAATTATCACAAAAAGAAATAGGAAAAATACTAAATTTGTCAGATACTACTATTTCAAGTTATGAAAGGGAAAATAGCCAGCCTGATTTTCAAACAATAGTTAATTATGCAGAAATATGTAATTTTGAGATTAAGATATATGACAAGAAAAACAAAAAGGAAATATCATTAGAAGAATTATCAAAGGAATTATAAGAAGGAAGAAGTTAACTAAAAAACTTCTTTTTTTCTTTTGCTAACATTAAAGTAACCATCCCAGCTATGCTAAGGGCATTATAAAACTTATAGTTTTGCATAGAGTAACAGAAAAACCAACTCAAACATGATATAATATTTAAAGTTTGACAGCTAAAATATAAATCATGAAAGGAGTTGGTTGTATGAAAAGTTCATACACAGAAAGTTTAGCACATACAACATGGGAATGCAAGTACCATATTGTGTTTGCACCAAAATTTAGAAGAAAAGAGACATAATGAATGCTAAAAAGAGAAATAGGAATGAGATTACGAGAATTATGCAGAAGAAAAGAAGTAAAAATAATAGAAGCAGAACCATGTCCAGACCATATACATATGTATGTAAGTATGTCACCAAAGTTGAGTATATCGAGTATTGTAGAATATTTAAAAGGAAAGAGTACATTAATAATATTTGAGAGGCACGCAAATTTAAAGTACAAATATGGAAACAGAGTATTTGGTGTCGAGGATACTATGTAAGTACAGTAGGAAATAATAAGACAGAGGTATCAAGATATGTAGCAAATAAGCTAAAGGAAGATATGACGACAGATCAAATAACAATAAAAGAATATAAATACTCTTTTAAGTGTAGTAAGTAAAAATAGCGCAAGTGTAAATGACGATAGCTTTCAAACTGGGGCACTTTAGTGCCAGCTAGTATCTAGGCATTATAGGGCGATATAAAAAGCCACCAGTTATACTGAGGGATAATTATCTTTTCAACATATTATCTAAAATTATTAATTATATATGTGATAAGTTAATTTATTCTACAATAAATTAACACAAAAAAAGATAAACAATTAAAGTCTAAATATATTGCTTATCTTTTATCTATTGGCTAATAAATTAATCATATCTACAATTAATTTTTTATCATAATTTGATAATTTTTGATAATTTGTATTAATTAGTTCTGATAGGGTATAAACATTTTTATCTAAATATTTTCCTAATAGAGTTGATGGTGCTATTTCAAAATAATTACATATGAGACTATCGTAAAAGTTGTGTAAATCGGATTTCCTTCCGATTGATAACTTGAAAAAAATTAATATTTTAATAACTAATTTTATTTTAACTATATTTTTCTAAAAAATCAATCTTTTAGAAAAAGTT